>JAAYXX010000611.1 GCA_012515695.1 Chloroflexota bacterium | reverse complement strand
AGACGATTCCCGTCACCATAGCGACCCCCGCCGACGGTCCCTCTTTGGGAATGCCCATCATCGTTGCCAGGACGGCCACATCGAAATTGTCCCGCCAGTCGGCAGCAATCCCCAGCCCTTCATAGTGGGAGTGGATGTACTGGGCGGCGGCCTCGATAGACTCGCGCATGACCCGCTGGATGGACCCCAACGGCACAATGCGCCCGCTTCCCCTGGTGGCTTGCATCTCGAACCGCAGCAGTACGCCCTGCTCCCCGGCCACTGCCAACCCTGTGACTTCGCCCACCAGAGGCCTGTCTGGGAGCGCCACCTGCTGCTTACGCCCTGCTTCGCGCAGGGCCGGCTTGACCTCCCGGCCCGATTCCGTCAGGCGTGCGGCGATTACGACGGGGTAATACTCCCCGGGCGCCATCGTGTGCAACTGGTTGCGGATGCGCTGGCGTCCCTCGATGGCCAATTCCAGTAGCTCGGCAAATTGCTCTTCGTTCACCTTGCCGTGGGGATAGAGTAGCTTCAGCAGGCCGGACAGGGTTTTCTGAATGGCCCGCACGTCGCGCGAAGTCAGGCCCTGGCTGGCCCCGGATGCGTCGAACAGCTCGAAGCGATGCCCCAGTCCACCCAGCACATCCTTGCGCCGCAACTCGTGCATGATCTCGCAGAAATAGTCGGTGATGAACCCGTAATCGCGACTGGCGGAACCAGGGGTGATTTTCGGGATTTCCCAGCCTGGCAGGTAGTAGTGCAGCCGATCGATCAGCGCCTCCACCTGCAAGAAGCTGGGCAGCGGCTCGAATAGGTGAAAGTATTTCTCGTGGGGCAGATCGCCTTGCACGTCCAGGTTGCCCACCAGCACGATGGACCCAAAGGCCAAAATCTCCTTCCGGCCACGGCTGAACTTGGCATCCTGCATATAGCCCTGCATGATGCTGACCATCGCCTTGGGGTCGGTGAAATCGGTGTTCGCGATCTCGTCAAAGACCACCGCTTCACGAGTGCCCACCAGGCCCACCTGCCCGCTATTCAGGTTGATAAACAGGCTGGCCGGGGTCGCCTTGCCGCCCGACAGCACGTGGGCATAATAGGACATGTTGCGGTAGATATAAGTCTTGCCCGTCTCGCGGGGGCCCAACTCGATCAGGTTGTGGTTGGCCTCTACCAAAGGCACCGCCCGGCTGATGTACAGCAACTTCTCCCGGCGGGTCATGTTGTCGGGGTTTAGCCCGAACGAGTTGACCAGAATGTCCAACCACTCATCGCCGGTAAACTCGGCGCGCTTGCGGATATACTCGTCCACGTCGATCAGCGAGATCTGGAAAGGGGTAAAGTCGATCACCTTGAAGGGGCGGATCTTTTTGTTGTGCACCTCGTTCTCGTCATAGGTCAGGCGGATGGTGCCCCACATGCCTCCCGCCAGCAACATGGGGTAGCGCTTGACCAGGGTTTCCGGCAGGTTGACGAAACTCTCGTTGATGGCACCGATGGTGCCCCAATACTTGTCTTCGGTCTCGACCAGGCGCGCTTCCAGATTGGCGATGATAGTATGGTCCCGGTGCTCGCGGATAAAGTGGCGGATGCGTTCCGCCTCGGCCCCGTGCACGAAATTCTCCCGCAGGCGCTTGCGAACCCGCTCGAAATCCTCCTCAAAGGTCTCTTCTTCACAATAGTTGTCGATCAGGTATTCCAACACATAGCGGGGGAACTCGTCCATGCCTGTGTTAAAGGTTAGACGCTTGTTCACCACCTTGCCGCGAAAAACCTCTTGGAAATGCTGGTTCATGCGTGCCAATCCCTTCCAGAATGATGGATTCCCATATTGCGCGCCCCGGCCTGTTTATGACTGCAACCCCTTGGGAACCTTCCCCATCAGCAGGTCCAGCCCGGTATGCAGCCGCCGCCGCACCCGGTCGGGGTCTAGCTTGATCTGCATGTCGATGGTGCGACTGCTGCGCACTGTGCGTCCCTCCCATTGGTAAATCAGTGTCACTGTGACGGGCAGCGAGAGCGTGCCTCGATCTCGGTCCTCGGGAGTGATCTCGTCCAGCCGTGGCCGCCAGGAGAGGATATACCGCGCTTCTTGCTTGTCAATGACCTCGCGCCGGGTGGCTGGCCCCTTGTCGCTGAATTGCAGCGTTACCGCCGTGGGAGGCGCGCCCAGCCGCAGGCTTTTCAGGGTGACCTCCAGGCTCAAAGGCTCGTCCTCGCTGTGGGAGCCAACCTGGCGCAGGTCATCCAGCACAAAGGCTGGCTGGTCGTGCAATTTGGGGCCCATCACGATCATAGGCACCAGGCACTCTGCCAGAGTCATCCCGCCGTGGCTGTACTTGTCCGGGTTATAGCCCGTGCCCGGACGTCGGAACCCGTATCCCGGCCTGGGGAATAGCAGATGGCTGAAATCCTCGCCCACCAGCGCGGGGCTGCCCTTCAGCCCCAACCGGCGGGCGTCCAGGTCGATCACTTTACTCGCATGCTCTTCGCGCAGGTTCCCCTGCGCCCTGGCATTGCGGTATTTGCAGTCCCGCACGTCGGCCAACACCTCGTCGGGGATGGGCACCCAGGCGCTGGGGCTGGGGCTGATGCCGTGATCGCTGGTGATGAACAGCAACGCATCGGCGGGGAGTTCGCGCAACACGCTGCGCACATCCTCCTGCATGATGCGCCGCATGGTCGAGTCATAGATAAACGCCAGATCCTGATTGTTGTGGTGCAGGTTGTTGTCGGCGAAATCAAAGACGATGTACTCCACCTGCGGGGAGGTGTAGCGAATGCTCATCCCCGAGGCAATGGTATCGTCATCCTTGACCACCTCCAAACGGACGTTCAGGCGCAGATGCTCCTGCAACCAGTTCTCCAACAGGGCGGATT
>JAAYXX010000074.1 GCA_012515695.1 Chloroflexota bacterium | reverse complement strand
GTCTATGGTCAAGACCCCCGCTGGGTGTATGCCGCAACGGAAGGTTCCGGGGTCTGGTGCTCGTTTAACGGAGGAGATAGCTGGCTCCCCTTCAATACGGGCATCTTTTACCCCATGACCTACTCGCTGGCCCTGGTCGCTGGCAACCCGCCTACGCTTCTGACGGGCAGCTTTGGGTCAGGGCTGTATGTCCGCCCGCTCGACATAGAGATTCATCAGGCTCATATCCCTATGGTCGAAAGATGAGCATGACGATGACCAGGCTCATCCGCCGCGCTGATGCCCGTTCCGGCGGCGCTCCAGATGAGGGACCGCCGGTATCCTGCCGGCCCGGTCTGCCGCCAGGGATAGCGGCGCGCCATCGGGGCCAGCCCCAACAAAAAAACATCCCGTCCGCGATTTGCGGGCGGGATGTTGCTTTGCGTCACACGCGCACCAGACATTATTCCGCAGTGGGATAAGGTTCGGGGGTAGTCGTTGGCGGCATCGTGGGCAGCGGATAGTCTCGCTCCTCAGCAGGCGCGCTGGTCGGGATTTCGGGAGGCGTCAACTCTTCCGTGGGGGACTCTTCCGCAGGAGTCGTGGCCTCTACCTCCGCCTCTTCCGTCGCTTCTAGGGTGGGTATGGAAGTCGATTCCTCTGATCGGATAATCGTAGCAGGTGGAGGCGTCAAATCGTCACCACCAGTAGTACTACAAGCAGTAATCGCCATCGCAAATGCCAGCAGCACCAGCAAAGGGACGATGCCTCGAAAACGCCTGCTGGTGGCCTTGTGCCGTAACTTGGACATGAACCGCTCCTCTCAATCGAATATCGTCACATCCGTGCCCACAAGCGCACGCAAGCAAGTATAGCACAAGGCCCATGTCCTGGCAACCCATCTGGAGAAAAAGCGCGACGCCCCTGCCGACGACCTCAGACCTGATGGCGCTTCCCGCAGAGGTAGTACCCCGCTCCCCACTTGGTGCGGATGAACTGGGGATTGCGAGGATCAGCCTCCAGCTTTTTGCGGAGATAGTAGATATACAGGCTAACCACTCCGGCGCTATCCCCGTTTACATCGCCAGTTCCCCAGATGCTATGATGCAGCTCTTCGCGTGTAACCACATGCCCGTTGTGATTCGCAAGACAGGTCAACAACCGGTACTCTGTCGGGCTGAGACGCACTTCCCGGTTCCCGACGATCACAGAATGTGTCTCCCCATCCAGATAAATCTCGTCGCCCAGGTCGCGGTTGCAGCTTTCCCAATCCCAATAGCGGCGGATGTGAGCCTCGACACGCGCCAAAAACTCTTGTACGCCAAATGGTCGGCACAAGCACCCATCCGCGCCCATGCTCAGCACCCGCACGATGAAATTCTCGTCCTGCACCGGGCCAAGTACCAGGATAGGCACATCAAGCGCATATCGAATCCGCACAAAAGCCCCCTCTTTGGGGCCACGGGCCGTCCCGCAACTATAGACCACCAGCTTGGGCTTCCAAGCCGAAATGTCGCGAGGTGCGCTGAACGAGGGGGAAAAATGCATGGCCGTGTATTGCGCCTCTCGCAACTGGGCGACCAGCGCATCCCCCTCCTCTGCCATCTCTGAGTATACCGCAATCCGCGTTACCATTACCCCCTCCCAACTGCCCAATGTGATCGTCCTCGATCTTGCCATTTCTGTTACACACTTTTCAATACAGGGCGGAGCCATTCATTCATTCGGGCAGCAAGAACGCCGAAAATCCACAGGATCGGGAACGATGGGCTTGCGCCCCCAAAGTGAATCGCTGCGGCATCACGATCCTCCAAAGGTGCAAGGTGGATCTAGTATGTCGCCAGAGGATTACGCGATTACTATAGCAAATAAAGGTATACTTGAGGTATACAACGAATTATAAACTGGTATACATTCACAGGCCCGAAATACAGGCTAAAGGGGAGTACCTGGAGTAGTGTCTTGGGCGTGGTCACTACGGAGGCAATAGCCCACGCGAAAGCGAGTCTGGATATAGACCGGGTTGTTGGGATCATCCTCTATTTTCTGCCGCAGATAAAAGATGTACAGGGCCAGATAAGAGAGTTGCCCTTCATACCCAGTTCCCCAGACTTCTTCCAAAAGCTGCTCGTGGGGCATCACCCGGCCCATATTACGCACGAAACAGGCCAGTAGCTGGAACTCTTTGGGGCTGAGGGCGATGTGATTGCCGCGTTTGAGGACAATCTTGCGGCACAGGTCAATATACAACACGCCATCATTATAGATCACGGGCTTGTGCGGGGTGCGCTGGTTCGCCGCCCGCCGCAGCGCAGCCTCCAGGCGAGCCATCAACTCGGCCATGCTAGAGGGCTTGGTCAAATAGTCGTCCGCTCCGGCGTTCAGCCCTCTCACAATGTCCGCTTCTTTGCCCAGCGCAGACAGAATGATGATCGGAATATCCGAGATATCACGCAACCGCCGACAAATCTCTATTCCATCCAGGTGCGGGATCATTACGTCGAGCAAAACCACATCGGGCTGCACCTGATATACGCGGCGCAAAACTTGCAACCCGTCCGAGATAGCGATCACCTCATGGCCCGCTTCCTGAAAGCTACACCGCAATAATGAGATTATTCGGGGGTCGTCATCTACAACGAGAATCCTCATGTTCCCCTAATCCCTCAGGAGGCCAGATCCACCTCCCGAAACTCTCCATACTCGGCATCCATGATCAGTATTCTGTTTCGCAACAGCGTGCCCTGGTCCAGCAGCAGCTTGACCACCTCTTGCACCTGCCACGCAGACACCATCATCGGGGTCGCCGAGGGGTTCCCCAACCTGGTCTCTACCCCCCGCTCAGGGACCATCTCCGGCGCGCCATACAGCGCCCACAAGCCAGCGTCGCCGGGCAGAATGGTCATCACCTGCCCCATATACCCGGCAATGGCCCCATGCACCAGCGGCACACCAAGCTGCGCGGCCACCTGATGCAGCGTGTAGCGCGTCGAGAGCTTGTCCAGCGCGTCCACAATCACCTGGGCGCCCGCCAGCAACGCGGGGCCATTCTGCGCGTCGAACCAGCACACATGCGGCGTCACCGTGACCGCGCCGTTGATCTCTCCCACGCGGCGGGCCAACACCTGGGCTTTGGGCAGCCCAAGCGTGCTCTCTGTGCATCCCAACTGCCGATTGAGGTTGTTCTCCTCAAAGCAGTCGCCGTCCACC
>JAAYXX010000610.1 GCA_012515695.1 Chloroflexota bacterium | reverse complement strand
CTTCCAGCCGGCATAATTGCAAGCCGCCAAGGATGGCCAATGGCGCTAACATTTGATTGTCACGGCCAGCAGATCCGCCTCACCACACTCACCCCCGGCTGTACCCAGCCGCCCGGCATGCATGCCGGTGCCCGAAGGGCGGATGAGGGCACCTCTGACTCTGCCCCAACACTTGACCCACGAAAAGTTGGCGCCATTAGCCAAGGATGGCGGCGGTCCGATACCTCACCCCCCGGCCCCGATCTACTGATCGGCGGCTCCTACGGAGCCGGGGGAGAAGGGTTACAGGCAGGCGCAGTCCTACCAGTTGGTGTGCGAGCCGTCACGCCGGTACAGGTGCGGCATCTCGTTGAACTCGAACGTCTGCGATGCCGCCAGTTCCTCATTGACCTCGACCCCCAGGCCGGGCGTGTCCAGCACCGGGTAGCGGCTCCCCTCCAGTCTCGGCTGCACGGGGAACATATCCTCGTTGCCCGCGTTCAGGCTCTCGGTGGGGGTGTCTCGCGCTTCCAGCCAGGAGAAATTGGGCACAGCCGCCGCCAGGTGGATCGTGGCCGCCGTGCAGATCGGCCCCAAGGGGTTGTGCGGCATCAGGTCGATATAGTGCGCCTCCGCCCAGCCCGCCACCTTTTTCGCCTCGGTCAGCCCGCCCACGTTGCACACGTCCACGCGGGCATAATTCGTGATCCCCCGCTCGATGTAGGGCAAAAACTGCCACTTGCTGGAAAACTCTTCCCCAATGGCGAACGGCACGTCTACCATGCCGCGCAGCGCCTCATAGGCTTCGGGCGTCTCGTCGCGGATCGGTTCCTCCAAAAAGTCGAGCGTCCCCGTGGGCATGCGCTGGCAGAACGACGCCGCCTCGGCCACGCTCAACCGATGGTGGTAGTCAATGCCCAGTACCAACTCGGGACCAAACACCTCCCGCATCCTGGTCAACAGCCGGGCTGTGGCCGGAACCGACTCCCACGGCTCGAACAGGTTCGGGTCAGGCTTTTCGCCGGGCCGCCTGGTCGAAGCGCCCCCCGTGCGGATACAGTTCCACCCATTATCCAGCAGCAGCCGAATCTGCTCGATCAGGCGTTCCTCCGTGCCTGCGCTAGTGGTGGCAAAGCAGGGCACATAATCGCGATGCTTGCCGCCCAGCAATTGATACACCGGCACGCCCAGCGCCTTGCCCACCAGATCATGCAGAGCAATGTCAATGGCCGAGATGGCCGCGGTCAGCGCCCGCCCGCCCTCGAAATACTGGCTGCGGTACATCTCTTGCCAGAGCGCGCCCATCCGCATGGGGTCCTTGCCGATCAACCATTCGCGGTAGTGCCTCAGCACGCCCTGCACGGCCAGCTCGCGGCTGGACATGCCCGACTCGCCCCAACCAAAGACCCCCTCGTCCGTCTCCACCTTGACAAGCAGCAGATGCCGCCGCCCGGCCAGCACAGGGTATATCTTGATGTCGGTGATCTTCATCTTGCTCCTCAGCTACCAGTTGGTGTGCGATCCATCACGCCGATGGAGATGCGGAAACTCCCAGCCCTTGAACGATAGGCTGCTTGCCAGTTCCTCGTTCACCTCGATCCCCAGCCCCGGCGTGTCGGGAACCGGGAAGCGGCTCCCCTCCAGCGTGGGCTGCACAGGATAAGCCTCCCAGTTGTAGGTGCTCCCCTCGGTAGGCGAGACGCGCACTTCGAGCCAGGAGAAGTTGGGCACAGCCGCCGCCAGGTGAATCGTGGCCGCCGTGCAAACCGGCCCCAAGGGGTTGTGCGGCATCAAGTCGATATAATGCGCCTCCGCCCAGCCCGCCACCTTTTTCGCCTCGGTCAGCCCGCCCACGTTGCACACGTCCACGCGGGCGTAATTCGTGATTCCCCGCTCGATGTAGGGCAAGAACTGCCACTTGCTGGCAAACTCTTCTCCAATGGCGAACGGCACGTCTACCATGCTGCGCAACGCTTCATATGCCTCCGGGCACTCGTCGCGGATCGGCTCCTCCAAAAAGTCAATGGTCCCCCGTGGCATGCGCTGGCAGAATGAGGCCGCCTCGGCCACGCTCAACCGATGGTGATACTCTACCCCCAACACTGGCTCTGGCCCCACCGCCTCGCGCACCGCCGCGACATGCTTCGCCGTAAAAGGAATGGACTCCCACGGCTCGAACAAGTCCGGGTCATCTGTGGGGGGCTGGCTCAACACGATGCGAATGACGTTCCACTGGTGTTCCAGCAACAGCCGCACGCGCTCTAGCAATTGCTCGCCGCTGCCAAAGCTGGTGGTGGCAAAGCAGGGCACGTAATCGCGATGTTTGCCACCCAGCAATTGATACACCGGCACGCCCAGCGCCTTGCCCACAATGTCGTGCAGAGCAATGTCAATGGCCGAGATGGCGCTAGACAGCACCCGCCCGCCTTCGAAATACTGGCTACGGTACATCTCTTGCCAGAGCGCGCCCATCCGCATGGGGTCCTTGCCGATCAACCATTCGCGGTAATGCTTCACCGCCCCCTCAATGGCCAGGTCGCGGGTAGACAGTCCCCCTTCGCCCCAGCCGTATATCCCCTCGTCTGTCTCGACCTTGACCAGAAATTGACGCCGCCCCTCCACCGAAGGGAATGTCTTGATGTCGGTGATCCGCATAGCTGCCCCCTTTACGCGTCGGTCTTGCCCAACTCCAGGCCACGGTCCACAAAATACCGATACGTCTCGTAATCCACAGTATTCGGAATCGAGTGGTCGCTGTGCAGCACATAGCCAAAGCCCTGCTTGACGACGGGGATTTTGGCCTCCAACTCGGCGTCCACCTGGGCCTTGTCGTTGGTATACAGCACGCGCACGTCAATCCCGCCCATGAACGATAGCACGTCGCCATACTCGCGGTACAGCTTGAGCAGGTCCATTCCCGCCTTGACCTCGATCACCTGCAAGCAATCCACGCCCGCTTCGATCATGCCCGGCAATAGCGGCTCGACATAGCCGCACGAGTGTACAATAACCGGCAGGTCGCGGCTCTTGGCGAAATCCATCATCAGCTTGTGCGCTGGCTGCACGATCTCGCGGTACATGCTGGGCGACATGAACGGCTTGGCCTTAAAGCCCATGTCCTCATAGTACCAGATGCCATCGGGCCACCCCTCTTGAGCGAACAGGATTTCCTGCAACTCGACGGTCAGCCGGGCATAGGTCATAGCCATGTCGCGCACCCAATCGGGGTCCCAGGCCATGCCGATCAGCATATACTCGTGGCCGCACACGTCCTTCATAAGCTCGAACACGTTCATGCCCGACCACGCGAAAAAGCGCCCTTGCTGGCGGACACGCTCCTTGGTCTCGCGGTACGCCTCGAAATTGATCCGGCGCGGGTCGGCGGTCAGCTTGGGTTTGATGAACGCCTCCCAGTTCGTGCGGTCCTTGACCAGAAAATCCACATGCTCCGGCGTGGCGTCGTGCAGCTTGTGGGTGCGGAACACCGCCCCGTTGCCGTTGCGCGTGACAATGGTTTCCTCGGTTTCCTCCAACACGTCCGGCTCATAGTCCAGATCGGCCACCATGTTCAGGGGCCAGCAGAGTTCCAGGTCAAAGCCAAAGTGATCGGCCAGGTTCTCCCCCTCGCGGATATGCCCCTGGGAAGTCCAGGTTTTCTGCGTATCCCCCCAGAAGTGCTCGAATAGCCCGATCCTGTCCACGGGCCGACGATGCAGAATGTTGCTGATGCGTTCGACGCCTGTCATGCTCATAGGGAACACCTCTTTGCGTAGTGTAACGCGCCCCGGCTATCGTTCGACGGACCCGAACGAGGGCGCTGCCAGTATTATACAAGCTCCCCTGCCCCGTGGGAAGCAAACCCG
>JAAYXX010000073.1 GCA_012515695.1 Chloroflexota bacterium | reverse complement strand
TCGCTGATACCCATCACCATTAACCTGGCGATCCTGGCCCCCTTCAGCCTGTTGCTGGCCTGGCTGCATCAATTCGACTTTAGCACCCGGCTGTATGCCCTGGCCCCGGCAGAACTATCGCCCCGCCTGGGCTTTTGGCTGGCCTTTGCCAGCAGCATAGCGGCCCTGGTGGCCGTTCAGGCGCTACGCACCGAGACCATCAAAAAGGTATTTAGCTGGTGGGCGCTGGTCTTTGTCGTGGCCTTGGGCGTCTGGCTATTGACCCGCTTCAAGCCACAACCCTTCCTGGAAATCTGGAACTTTGTCAGCGACGGTATCCTGGTCACTCTGCGCATCGTGCTCACGTCGTTCGGGCTGATCCTGCTGGTCAGCTTGCTGGGCGGCCTGGGGCGCATCTCGCGCTCGCCCATCATCTATGGCATATCCTCGCTGTACGTGGAACTCGTGCGCGGCATCCCCTTGCTGGTGCAGTTGCTCTTTATCTGGTTCGCGCTGCCCCAGGTGTTTGACATCGTGGGAAATATCGCGCTCGCCATCTCCAACCTGGTTGGCAACCAGGGATGGCAGGGGGTCTCTGCCTGGTTTGCCCAACAAAGCCAATGGTGGATTGACCTGCGGCTGGATGAATACACGGCGGCTGTGCTCGGCCTGACCGTCTGCTATGGGGCGTATGGGTCCGAGATATTCCGGGCGGGTATTTCCTCCATCCATAGCGGACAGATGGAGGCCGCGCGCTCGCTGGGGATGACTTATTTACAAGGCATGCGCTATATCATCCTCCCCCAGGCGGTGCGCGTGATCCTGCCCCCTATCGGGAACGAGTTTGTGGCCCTGCTCAAGGATTCTTCCCTGGTGTCAGTGTTGGCCGTCTCGGACCTCACCCGCCGGGGACGAGAGTATATGTCTCGTACTTTTCTGAGTTTCGACACCTGGATTATGGTTGCCCTGTGCTATCTTGTGCTGACTCTGTTCTCGTCCCGCGCAGTCGAGCTTATCGAGTCCAAGACCAGGTTCGAGCGATAGCCTACACAGGAGCAGAAGAATGGTAGCAGATAATAACGGACGCAATAGAAGCACCCCCTCAAACGGATGTCAAAACATCATCCTTATTGAGGATCTGCACAAAACGTTCGAACATGGCAAAGTGGTGGCGCTGAATGGCGTGTCTCTGGGCATCCATCAGGGGCAAGTAGTGGTCATCATTGGCCCCAGCGGTTCGGGCAAATCTACCTTGTTGTGTTGCATCAACCACCTGGAGATACCCGATTCGGGCAGAATCACGGTGGATAATGTGCCCCTCACCGACACAGAGAACATCAACAGGGTTCGCATGGAAGTGGGGATGGTCTTTCAGCAGTTCAACCTCTTTCCCCACCTGTCTGTGCTCGACAATATCACCCTCGCGCAGCGGATCGTACGCAAGCGCAGCCGCGCCGAGTCCACCGAAATAGCGATGGACCTGCTCAAAAAGGTGGGCATCCCCGAAAAGGCCAACGCCTATCCGGGGCAGCTTTCCGGCGGCCAGCAACAACGCGTCGCCATCGCCCGCGCGCTGGCTATGCAGCCCAAGATCATGCTCTTTGACGAGCCAACCTCGGCCCTCGACCCAGAGATGATCAAAGAGGTGCTGGACGTCATGCTGCAACTGGCTAGCGAGGGAATGACGATGGTGGTGGTGTCGCACGAGATGGGCTTTGCCCGCAACGCGGCCAACCGGGTGGTGTTCATGGACGATGGACAGGTCATCGAAGATACCACGCCGGAACTGTTGTTCACCAACCCCAAAGAGATGCGTACCCGCGAGTTCCTGGGCAAAATCTTGCACTAGAACCCCGTTTCCTCTCGCATTCGCACCAGGCCCCTTGCCAGACAAGGGGCCTGTTTTTTTAGCCGGGCGCTCCCTGTGCTGCGCTCCCCGCACTGCGCGCCAGAGCGCGGCTACGATTCGGCCCGCGTCTGGAGCCACCTCTCTTTGACAGGCGGCTATGCGGCCAGTACAATGCCCTCATTGCACATGCGCTGGATGGGAGGCTTGATGGGTGTCGTGCGTTTTATAAGCAATCTGATATTGGCTATTATCCTGCTGGCCCTTGTCCTGTTGGTCCTGTTTACCGCCTTTAGCTATGCCGCTTCTCAAAAGGCAGGCACCGCCGGGCTGGATTACGAGATCAGCGAGGGCACGTGGCTGTGGATAGACGGCGACCCCATCTACTATCAGATGCTCGGGGACGAACAAGCGCCTGCCGTCGTGCTGGTACACGGAGCCGACATCGAAGGGTCGGCCACGTGGCAGGCCAACGTGGCGCCGTTGGTCAAAGCGGGCTTGCGGGTCATCACCGTAGACCTGCGGGGCTTGGGCCATTCGGTGCGCGACGACTCCCCAGAAGCCTACACCGTGCGCGCACAAGCCGCGCTGCTGGCCCAGGTGTTGGACGAGTTGGGCGTAAGCGGCGCAACCCTCGTGGGCCACGGCTGGGGCAACGCCGTCGCGCTGCAAATGGCCCACGATCAGCCCCAGTTCGCGCGCCAACTGGTCTTGATCTCGCCGCTCTTGCAGGACACGCCCCAACCCGCCTGGCGACATGCCCGCCACCTCCCATATGCCCATCAGGCCGCCATCTGGGCGATGAACCCGGGCGGGCCACTCAACAGGTTCGTGCGGCGACATGCGTTCTATAGCAAATCGGCGGTTGATAGCGAATATCTGGAGGCGATTCGCATCCCCATGCAGATCGAGGGCAGCATCGCGGCGCTGGCCGCCATGACCCGCGCCCCGGCGGATAGCGACCTCCCCGCTATCATCCCACAAACAAAACTGCCCACCGTTATCCTGGTGGGCGAGGCAGACCCCTATATCTCGCTGGAGCAGGCCACCGATTTGGCCCAACGCCTGCCCAACGCCGAATTGATCTCGATCCCCAAGGCGGGGCACTACCCACAGGTAGAGCAGAGCAACGTCGTGAATCGCCAACTTATCGAGATTGGCCTGGGCGCAGACCAGCAAGGCAAATAAAAATAGGCGCGGCTGCGGGCGCACAGCCCGTCGCAACCGCGCCTGTCAGACATCAATTCTCGCGATAGTGGCAGCCGTGGCTCTCGCGGTTTTCCCACGCCGCATTGGCAACGATCATCGCCGCCTGCACAGCGTTCCGCAAGCTGATAATCCCCACATCCAGTTGCGTCTTTTGATAGAAATCGTCCACGTCGTGCCGCAGGTTGCTCAGGTCGCGCAGAGCGCGCTCCAGGCGTCGGCGGCTACGCACCAGCCCCACATAGTACCACATGGTATACTTGATGGTCGCCATGTCGTGCTCCACCAGGGCCGGGTCGGCGTGCTCGGTAACGCCCTCCTCGTGCCAGGCCGGGATGCTCTCCGCCGGGACAATCTTGAGCGTGTCGAGGCGCTGGCGAATATCCTTCGCCGCCCGATTTCCCCAGACCAGCCCCTCCAACAAAGAGGAACTCCCCAACCGGTTAGCGCCATGCACGCCGGTACAAGTCACCTCGCCGATGGCGTATAGCCGATCGAGGCTGCTGCGGCCCCACTCGTCCACCCAGATACCCCCGCAGAAATAGTGGGCCGCGGGCACAACGGGCATCGGCTCGCGGGTGATATCCACCCCATACTCCGCGCAAAAGGCGGTGATGGTCGGGAAACGTTCCACGATCTTGTCGGGAGGCATGACAGAAGCGATATCCAGATAGACGTGAGGCGCACCCGTGCGCAGCATTTCCAGGTGGATACCCCGCGCCACCACATCCCGTGGGGCCAGGTCTTTCCATTCAGGGGCATAACGGTGCATGAACGGCTCGCCATGAATATTGAGCAGCCGCGCCCCTTCGCCGCGCAGCGACTCGCTCACCAAAAAGCGCGCGTGCCCGCGATGGAAGAACGTCGTCGGATGGAACTGGACATACTCGGCGTTGATAATGCGCGCCCCAGCGCGATAGGCCATCGCCAGGCCGTCGCCAGTCGCCACTTCGGGGTTGGTCGTGTGCAGGAAAATCTGCCCCAACCCGCCGCTCGCCAGGATAGTCACTTTGGCAAGAATCCGGTGGACCTTGTTGGCCTCCTGGTTGAACACATAGGCCCCCACGCAAGACAACGGCTCGTAGATCGCCGTGCGGTCCAGCGAATGGTGCGCGGGCGTGAGCAGGTCCACCGCCGTATATTTGGTCAGCACCCGGATATTGGGCCGGGTCGCCAACGCCTCTATCAACTGCAACTGAATGGCCTTGCCCGTGGCATCCTCCGCGTGCAGAATCCGGCTGGTAGAATGAGCCGCTTCGCGTGTAAACGCCAGCTTTTTCTCCTCGTCCAGCGAAAACGGCACACAATAGCGATCAATCAGCAATTCCTTTACTAATCGAGGGCCTTCCTCAGAAAGCACCTGCACCGCCCTGGGGTTGTTCATATAATCCCCGGCGCGCATCAAATCCTCCGCCAGTTGCTCCGGCGAATCGTGCTCGCCCTGGTAGATGATCCCCCCCTGAGCGTGATACGTATTGGATTCCAGCGCATCCTCCGCCTTGGTGACGATGATGATGCGGCAATTCTCATCTTCTGCCAGTTGCAGGGCCGTGGTGGCCCCGGCTACGCCACACCCGATAATAAGTACGTCGCATTCTAGCAATTCGGGTAGATCGAGCATTTTGTTATCCTCTCAACATGCGTTCCAGGGCGACACGCGCCCAGGCTGCTGTGTCCTCATCAACGGTGACGATGTTGTGAGGCGTACCGCTCAGGATACCGTCCAGCGCGTAGAGCAGATCTCGCGCCGTCGTCATCGCCATTGTACGACACTCGGAGCGGCGCAACGGCAAAACCCGCTTGTCCGGATACGTTTCGGCCAACCGATTCACCAGATGCCACTCGGTTCCCACGATAACAGTAGAACCAGCGGGCGCTTGCTCCACCGCCCGAATGATGCCAGTGGTTGACCCGGAGAGATCCGCCTTGGCAACCACCTCATGCTTACATTCGGGGTGCACCACGACCAACGCGTCGGGGTAGTTGGCCCGCGCCTCGTCTACATCTTCAGGCCGGAAGCAGGTATGCACCGAGCAGAACCCCTTCCAGACGATCACCTGACAACCGGCCAGGCTCTCCACCTGGGGTGGCCGCAGGGGATTCCATATGCCAATCCGCGCATGGGGAATACCCATCGCCAGGGCGGTGTTTGTGCCCAGGTGCTCATCGGGCATAAAGAGCACGTGTCCCTTTTGGCTAAACGCCCACTGGAACAACTGCGCCGCGTTGGACGAGGTGCAAACCGCGCCCCCCTGTTTGCCAACGAACGCCTTTATGTCGGCTACCGAGTTCTGGTAGGTCAGCGGCAGCAAGTCGCCATCCCACAGCGGCGAAAGGGCGTCCCAGGCCGCTGCCGCTTCCTCTGCGTCGGCCATGCTCGCCATTGGGCACAGCGCCTCAATGACCGGCTGAATCACCATCTGCGACGGCTGGCAGAGGATGGCAGCCGTCTCGGCCATGAAATGCACCCCGCAGAAGACAATATACTCGGCCCTGGTCGCCTGCGCCGCCTGGCGGGAAAGCTCCAGCGAGTCGCCGCGAAAGTCGGCGAACTGGATCACCTCATCGGATTGATAGTGATGTCCCAGGATGGTCAGTCGCTCCCCCAGGGTTTGCCTGGCCTGACGGATGGCTGCGTATACCTCGCCATCGGACATTTCTTTGTACTTCTGAGGCAAGTCGTTCATGTATGCAGGTTACTCCTTCGCCCCGGCCAGCGTAATATCCAGGCTTATATCCAGGGCTTTGACAGAATGGGTCAGTGCGCCCACCGAAATCAGGTCCACACCAGTAGCGGCCACGTCTGCAATCGTCTGCATGGTGATCCCGCCGGAGGCTTCGAGTTCCACGGCCCCGTCGGCCAGGCGAACCGCCTCGCGCATCTGCTCGATGCTCATATTATCCAGCATGATCCGGTCCACCCGCAGCGCCAGGGCCTCTTGAAGCTGTTCCAACGTCTCGACTTCTACCTCGATGGGCAGGCCAGCCGCGTGTTCGCGCACACGCTGCACGGCGGCAGTAATCCCCCCCGCCGCCTGAATGTGGTTGTCTTTGATCAGCACCATATCGAACAGGCCAAAGCGATGGTTCTCGCCACCGCCCAGCTTGACGGCCAGCTTGTCCAACACGCGCAGGCCGGGGACAGTCTTGCGGGTATCGAGGATTTTGGCCCGCGTCCCGGCCACCGTCTGCACATAGGCGTGGGTCATGGTGGCGATGCCTGACATACGCTGCATAAAGTTGAGCGCAACGCGCTCGCCAATCAGGATGCCCGGCCCGTCCCCTTCCACCCGCGCGACGACATCGCCCGGCGAGACCACGGTGCCTTCTGCGACCAGGGGAGTATACTCGATGGCCCTATCCACCTGGGCAAACACTTCGCCTACCACAGCCAGCCCGGCGACCACGCCCGGCGCTTTGACCAGGAACTGGCCGGAGAGATGCGTCGAGGGAGGGATAATAGGCACGCTGGTCACGTCGCCGGACCCAATATCCTCGGCCAGCGCATTTTGCACAATGTTCTTGATGTCGTCTGTTAAGACCATAAACTGTTACTCCGCGCAAATGTTAACCCTTATTCTACACCCGACACAACGTAAGGGCAAAGCAAAGCTGCGCTCTGTTTCGCCGATACCCGGCGGTTGAAACCGCGGCAACCCTTGCAAAGCCGTCCTTCGGCGGCTGATCTGTAGTCGCCGAAGGACGACGCGCCAGCAAGCTGGCGATGCAACGGTTGGTGCAGTTTCAACTACCCACATTATGCCTTGTAGCTTTGACACAAGCCCCTCGTCCAGTATACTGAGCCTGCATGACCGTTCAACGCCGTTGATAGGAGGCCGGATACCATTGTGAAGCGTGTGAGCATCTTCACGCAGCGCCGCACCCGTCTGTATCTGGTGATCGCTGTCCTGCTTGTATTACTGCTTGTAGTTGCCTTTCAAACCTGGCAAACATGGCGACATGCCTCCTCGCTGCGCGCACACCTGGAACAACTGCGCGCCACCGGCATCGAGCAGCCCCGCCAGCTTAGCCCCGGCCTCGCGTTAATCCAACAAGACCTGCGGCACCTGTCCCGCGACCTGCGCCTGCCGCTGGCCGTAGCGCGATACCTCGGCTGGCTGCCCGTCATCGGCCCCACCGTAGAGGCCGCGCCCGTTCTGCTCGAGTCGGGGACTACCCTGCTTGATGCGGGCGTCGTCGCGTGGCAAGTGCTCGAAGAACCGATGTGCAGCCTGCTTGAAGGGGAAGGCGACCTGACGGCGGTGATCCCGCAGATGTCCGCCCAGGCGTTGGCCCACCGCGACCAACTCGAGCAGGCAGCCACCAACGCGCGCGCCGCCGCCGCCACGCTGGAGGCGCTGGATGCAGAGCGGCTGGTCCCCCAGCAACTCGCCACGCGCATGGCCCAGGCGCAAACCCTCACCCCCCTGCTAACAGCGGGGTTTGACGCCCTGCCCCTGCTGCCCGAGTTGGTACCCCCCAACGGCGAACGCACCTGGCTGCTGCTTGCCCAGAACAACGAAGAACTGCGCCCCACGGGTGGCTTTATCAGCAATATGGGAGTGATTACCCTCACCAACGGCCTGCCGGTTTTTGGCTCGCTGCAAGATAGCTACCAGGTAGAAGACTGGAACCAGCCCCACCCCGACCCCCCGCAGGCGCTGCGCGAGCAAATGGGCCTCGACCTGTGGGTAACCAGGGATGCCAACTGGTGGCCCGATTTCCCCACCTCCGCCGCAGCCATCGCCGACCTGTATACCCTGAACCAGGGCACGCAGGTGGACGGCGTGCTGGCCGTGGACATGGCCGGAGCCATGCGTCTGCTGGAAACGCTCACCCCTCTGCGCCTGCCAAACGGAACGCGCCTGGAGAGGGGCAGCGTAGCGCAGGCGTTTCGCGATAGCTGGAGCCTGCCCGAAGGCAGCCTTGTGACGCCGGGCATGGTGATGACTGCCACACAGCCCTTTGTCGCTATTGACGTAGAGCTGTACTACCACCAGCGCGAGGGCAAAGCCTGGTTCGACTCGGTGAGTGTCACAGACCTGAGCGATCCCGACAGCAATCTGGTGGTCAACCCCTCCTTTGAGGAGGACGCGGACGGCGACGGCTTGCCAGACGGCTGGGAGGCTGAGGGGCTGGCCGCGTCGGACGGTCTGGTGACGGACTACGCCCACGCGGGCGCGCGCTCGCTGTATTTGCTGGGCGACCCGCAGGGCGAAAAGGTGATTCGGCAGCGAATTCCCGTCTCTGGCGAGGCCGGGACACGCTATCGCATCAGCACCATGAGCCGGGGGGAAAACATCCTCACCAATGGCGGCCCCTACGCCATGATCGTCACGTTGCAGCCCGAACAAGGCCCCGCTGAACGCACAGTAGCCACCTTCCCCGCGCTGACCCACGATTGGGCCACGGCGGGGTCAGGGGAAGTCCTGGCCGAGTGGTGGGATCATCGCAAAGACATAGTGAACCACGCTATGCAGGCCGCGATGACGCAAACCCTTCTCAAGCCGGGCAATGTGCGCTGGATGGATATGCTGCAAACGGTGCAGGCATTGCTGACCGAGCGCCGTATCCAGGTATACGCGGCGAATAGCTCTCTGCAAGCCCTGTTCGAGCGGCAGGGCTGGTCGGGCAAGCTGGCCCCCGCCGCCCAAGATTACCTGCTGGTCGTGGATACCAACGTGGGTTATAACAAAGTCTCGGCCAACGTCGAGCAGTCCATCGACTATGACGTGACCCTCTCGCCAGAAGGGCCGCGCGCGCGGCTGACGGTGCGCTATACCAACCACAGCGCCGTCACGGAAGAGGAATGCAACAAATTCACCCAATACGTGCCCACCTACGAGCAGATGATGGAGGGCTGTTACTGGGATTATGTGCGCGTCTATGTGCCGCAGGGAGCGCAGCTTGTCTCGGCAACGGGCGGAGACAAGGAAGCGACGGCGATTGACGAGTTGGGGCGCACGGTGTTCGATACCACCCTGCTCTTGCGCCCCGGCGAAAGCCGCGAGCTGTCCTTCGAATACCGGCTGCCTTCCACGGTCATCCAGGGGGACACGTACGCCCTCATCGCGCAAAAGCAGGCCGGAACCGAGGCCCTGCCGCTAACCGTCAGCGTTGCCTGGCCGGAGGGGTCCTTGCGGGAAACAACGGGCATGGCCCCGGAAAAGACAGAACCCCACCGCGCCCAGTTCCACACAGACCTGTCGGTGGACCGTCAGCTTGAAATGCGATTCGGCGCGCGCTAGTCGTGCAGCCGTTAACGTGCCGTATAAATTTGGCGCTGTCGTGACAGACGCGCAACCCGCCAGGGGCCTGGCGCGTCATAAGAACACTGGCGGGGCGGCGCGTGATCCTGGCAGGCAGGCGAGTGCAGACCTGGCCAGTCACCATTCGACCTTGAAGGAGAAGGGCTTTGGAAGACACGATTGATCTGGGCAAATATCTGGATACATTGATTCGCCGCTGGCGGCTGGTCGTCTTGCCAGCACTGGCCTTTGCCGTTATCGCCGGGTCGCTGGTCTTCACCAAGCCGCAAAAGCACGAGGCAAGCGTCCAGGTAGCGCTGGTCAGTGAGACCACCTCTGTGTCGTTCGATACAGCCATCACTACCACGTCAGATCGTGACCTGATCCAGGCACAGAACCGCGAACGGCGAGCTGTCTCCCTGGTGAATCTCGTGCGCAACCCCAACATAGCCAGGGCCGTGCTGACCCGGCTTGGCTCCCAGTTGCCCGCCGATTTGCAGTCCGTCCCCAGGCTGTTGAGCATCGTCCAGGCCAGTCTGATCCAGGGCAGCGACCCGATCGAAATCAAAGTAATCCACTCCGACCCCAAGCTTGCCATTCTGATCGCCAATGCCTGGGGCGTGGAGTATGAACAGTCTGTGAATCAGTTGTACGGTGGCTCCTCGCAGGAAACCCAGGCCACCATCTTGCAGCAGACCCGCCGCGCCAAAGCGGACTATGACGATGCCCAGGCGGCGCTAGTCGCGTTCATCGGCGAGAACCGCATTGATGAGCTTCAACTGGCGATTGCCGAAAAGCAACAGATTATCAGTACCCTCCAACAGGGCAAGCAGACGGCCCTTTCCACCATTATCGAACAGGAAATGGCCGCCCAAAAAGAGATTGCGGCAGCCTATATGAATGCCCAGGCCAGCAATATACTGCTGGCCTTCCGCCAGGAGCAAGAAGCCAAAAGGAGACTGTGGGAAGCCTACACCAACGCCGACCTGCAAGCCCGGTTGTTGGTGTTCAACGAGCAGACCCAGGCCCGCCTGAGCGAACTCTCGCACGCCTATGTCTCCAAAGCCAATCTCGAACGGGTGCTGGCCGATGCGCGAGCCTTGCAGACCCAACTCACCGAGAGTGGCAACGCTGGCCTGACTACCAACGCGCTGGCCCTGCTGCTGCTCAAAGAACAGGCATATGCCTCTTCGAGCAACCTGGGGAATTTGCAAGTGCAGTTGGACGACCTGAACAGCCTGCAGACCACGTCCAGGGAACAGGCCGCCGATTTGCAGGCGTTCATCACCACGCTAGAGGCGCGCATCGCCGAACTGGACCAGGAAATCGCCACCAAGTCCGAGGGGCTGCTAGATAACACGGGATACGAGTTGCCCGACCTCGCGCGGGACGCTAACGATCCTCTGATGACCGCTATCCAGGCGGGGTATCTCGAACTGTTCACGTTGGACAGCCTGGCCAACCTGTCGGGTGAAGTCGCTATCAACAACCCTCTGGCTGCTGCTGGAATGGAAAAAGCCAAAGAGCTGCTTCAATTGCAGGGCCTGGAAAACCTGCCCGCCTACCTGGAAGAAGCGCGCCCTCTGAATGAGACGTTGGACCAGTTGCAGAACGAAGTGCGCCTCCTGCAAGCCGAGTTGACCCAGGAACAATCCAAAAGAGAAGAGCTAACGAAAACGCGTGAAATCGCCTGGCAGACCTACACCACCATGTCCGAGAAATCCGCCGAGGTGAACATTGGCTCATCCCTGGCGAGTTCCGTGGTGCGGCTGGCCACTACTACATCCTACGCGCTGCCCCAAGACCGCGAACTGCTGCAACAAGTGGTCATCGCCGGGGTGCTGGGGATGATCTTGGGCATCGTAGCGGCTTTTGTGATCGAGTATTACCAGGGCTATCGCGCCCGAACGGCCAGCGACAAGGCCGCCGACGTTGCGCCGGAGGGCACACCCCTGTGAGCCAACGTCCTGCCTGGCGCTCCCCTGTTAATCTGGCCCTGCTGCTGTTTCTCTCGATGGTCGCAGTAGGAGTATTGGTATCGCCATTGCCCCGGCGCTCGTTGGATGCACTGGGACCATTGGCGCTAGGAATTGCGCTCTACCTGCTGCTCGGCAAACTGCCGCTTGGGCAGCAGCGCCGGGAGCGGTTGCTGCGGCTCGCGCCGTGGCTTTTGGCTCTGCTCGGCGGGGCGCTCGGTCTGGTGGGGGTATTGGGCATGTTGCCCGCCCATCATTTCCTGTTCCGTCGCCTGCCACCCCTGGCGCGCCTGCAAGGCTATTTGCCCGTGACCTTTAACCCCAACGTCATCGCGGGCGCGATGGTCGTGCTGTTTCCTTTTCCCTGGAGCCTCGCGCTGGCGGCCAACGCAGACAGGCCGGGGCGCGCATGGGCGCAGCGGTTGCTGGCGGCAGCATTGGGGGCCATCCTGCTGGGGGTGATCGCCCTGAGCGGCTCGCGGGGGGGCTACCTGGCTGTCGCCGTCATGTTGGCGCTGCTGCTGGCGCTACGCTGGCCGTCTGTAGGCAAATGGGGGCTGATCGTGGCCTTGTTGGGCGCGCTGGTGGGCGGCACGGCAGTGGGCTGGCAAAAGATTATGGGCGAATTGCTGCTCAACACGACCATCGGGGGGCTGGACGCCCGCCTGGAAATCTGGTCGCGGGCGCTGACCATCGTCTCTGATTTTCCGTTCACCGGCGTGGGGTTGGGCTGTTTCCAAGAGATTGTGGCCCATATGTATCCCCTGTTCCTCATTCCGGCGGGCACAGTTACCCACGCGCATAACCTCTTTTTGCAGGTAGCCATAGACCTGGGGCTGCCCGGCCTGCTGGCCTATCTGGTGCTTGTCGGCTGGGCGTGCTATGAATTGCTGGCAGCACTGCGCGCCGGGCGGCGCGAACCGTGGGCAGAGGCGCGGCTGCTGGCCGCTGCCTGCCTGACCTCCCTCGCCGGGATGGCGGCGCACGGCCTGCTCGACGCTGCCGTGTGGGACAATAAAGGGGCTTTTTTGCCCTGGGTGGTCATGGGGCTGGCCGCGTCAATCTACCGGTATTACCAGCAGCGAGACAGCGCGCCCGGCGGCTGAAATCGCGTCTGGTTCGGCAATATGTTGCCCGGCTGGAAGGCAGTAGGCGCGCCTGCAAGGCGCGGCTACCTGCCCGCCACCTTCGCCCTTTGGGAGAGGGGGCCAACCAAAGGTCGGGGAGTGAGGGATAAGCCTGAGATGAGGGCAACTCCGATCTTGTCCCAGCATTCGCCAACAGTGTCAGTGACGGCCTGGCTCGCTGCTATGCTTCCTCGTGCCGTTTGATGACGCGGGCAGGCACGCCCACGGCGGTCACATGCGCGGGCAGGTCTGCCGTCACCACGGCCCCAGCGCCCACAATGGACCATTCGCCCACCTTTTTATAGGGGATCACAATAGCCCCGGCCCCCAGAAAGCACCCCTCGCCGATCTCGACGCCACCCGCCAGCATACCCCCAATGGCGACATGGGCATGTTCGCCTATGCAGCAATCGTGAGGCACGATAGCGCCCGCGTTGATGATGGCGTTTGCTCCAATGCGCGCCCCAGCCTCGATCACCGCCCGCTCCAACACAGCCACCCCTTCGCCCAGCGCGGCATGCGTCGAGATGATAGCCGAGGGGTGGACGGCGCGCACCAGGGGAATGCCCCAGGCTTGCAAGCGGGCGTAAAGCCTGGCTCGCACGTGGTTCTCGCCAATCCCCACAATGGCCCCATCTACGGCCAGGCTTGCGGCAAGGTCAATTGGCCCCAACACTGGCAAGCCAAGGGCTGTAGTGCCTGCCAGTGTTGGGTTATCATCCAGAAAGCCGACCACCTCATAGCCGGATAGTTGCAGGGCCTCACACACCACCCTGGCATGGCCCCCCGCTCCGAGAATCACGATGCGCTGTGTCATAGAAGCCTCGTCGGTAAGCTACTGCTGGCGTTGACCGGCTGTTCCCATGAACTCGGTCATGGTCACGTGGCCCGCCTCGCTGATCCCCTCACGCTTGAGCACGGTTGCCAGCGTGCGCCCCAAGATGCGTAGATCAAGCCCGAATGACAGGTGATCCACATAGTACACATCCAGGGCAAAGCGCGTCTCCCAATCCACGGCGTTGCGCCCGTGCACCTGCGCCCAGCCTGTGATACCGGGAAGCACCTCGTGGCGTCGCGCCTGCTCGGGGGTGTAGCGGTCCAGGTAGCGCATATGCAGCGGGCGCGGCCCCACCAGGCTCATCTCTCCCTTTAGCACGTTGACCAGTTCGGGCAGTTCGTCCAGCGAAGTCGAGCGCAGCAACGCGCCAAACGGCGTGAGCCGCTCGGCGTCGGGGAGCAGGTTGCCCTCGGCGTCGCGGGCGTCGGTCATGGTGCGAAATTTCAGCAGGGTAAATGGCTGGCCGTGCAGGCCGGGCCGCTGGTGGCGGAAAAGCACCGGGCGGCCCAGCTTGAGCCGCACCAGCAGCGCCACCAGAGCGAGCAGCGGCGAGCAGAGCACGAGCAGCGGGATGGTGATAGCCAGATCAAAGGCCCGTTTGCCTGCACGACGGTACATTACTCCCTCCCCAACACCGCCTGTTGATACCAGTTCCAAAAGTTGGTCACGCCCTCACGCACCGAGACATGGGGATCATACCCCAGCAGTTGCCGCGCCTTGGTGATATCGGCGTAGGTATAGCCAATATCCGCCTCCATCATCGGAGCGGGAACGAGATTGGCTTTCTGCCCGGCCAACTCTTCGATGAAATGCACAAAGTCAGCCAGCAACACCGGCTCGCCGCGCCCCAGGTTGATGATCTCATAGCCCAGCGGGCGGTCTATCGCAGCCACAACGCCCGCGGCAATATCCTGCACATACGTCCAGTCGCGGTACATTTGCCCGTTGTTATACAGCGGCACCTGCTTGCCGAAAAAGATATTGTCCAGCACCTTGTAGGCCATCATATCGGGGCGGCCTCGCGGGCCGTACACAGTGAAAAAGCGCACGGCGGTAAAGTTTTGGTTGTACAGATGATGATACGTATAGCCAAGCATCTCGGCGGCCCGCTTGCTGGCCGGATAAGGGGCCAACGGCCTGTCGCACATGTCCGTCTCGACAAAAGGAACCACGTCGGTATTGCCATAGACCGACGAGGTGGAGGCGAGCACGAAATTGCCCACCTGATGGTCGCGTGCCATGTCCAACAGGTTGAGCGTGCCGATCAGGTTCACGTCGTAATACAGGTGTGGGTCTTCGATGGACACGCGCACCCCCGCCATAGCCGCCAAGTGGGCGATGGCGTCGAACGTATGCTGCGCGAACAGGTCGGCCAGCAGCGCCCTGTCGCGGATGTCCCCCTGCACAAAAGTGAAACGATCCTCCCCGCCCGGTGCGCGGCGAATCTCGGCAAGGTTCGCCCGCTTGCGCTGCGGGTCATAGTAATCGTTCAGGTTGTCCAACCCGATCACTCTATCGCCTCGCGCCAATAGAGTGCAGGTCGTATGGCTGCCGATAAACCCGGCAGCGCCCGTCACCAACAGCGTTTTGCTCACACAATCCTCCTAACGCACGGCAAATCAGGCCATAACTGGAACTCGCCTTTATCAAAAGCGCCCAATCGCCCCAAGCTCCGTAGAAGCCGGGGGTGAAGGCTCTCCCATTGGACCGCCGCCATCCTTGGCGGCTTTATATCCTGCCGGCTGGAAGCCGGCGGTCCAATTTGTAGCCTGCGCGCCTGCAAGGCGCCGCCCATGATGGCGCAGCTACCTGTCCCCCCTTGAGGCCCTCCGGGAAAGGGTAGCACAAAACCGCTCATTCGTCTATCTGGCTCTATACACGCCGACCCTTCCGCCAATCAATCCACCGCTTCCAGCAAGAGCACTTCGGAGGTCATGGCGCGCGCCAGGCGCGGCAGCAGCCCCTCCTGCTTGAGCGCCGCCCCCTCTCGCACATACGACTCGCCGCTGTTGTCCCACGTCACGCGGTAGCGGCGGCCTGCGTCCACCCCGCGCAGGCGCAGGGGATAGCTCTCGTCCGCTGGCCCGGCCAGCCGGAAGAGGGCCACCGCGGCCCGTGAGCGGTCCTCTGCGACCAACTCCCACACGGCCCAGCCACGCGGCTCTTTGCCCTGGAGCACTGGCGTATGGTGATACATCCGGCAATTCGAGAGCCAGGGCCGCAGAAACTCTTTGTAGACGTTCACATGATGGCGCACGCGGTCCAAATGCTGCGGGTTGGACTGACCAGGGCCGGGGTACAGGCCAATCAGACACAAATGCCCAAAGAGACAACTGCGGATGATGAGATCCAGGTCGCCGCGCAAATCGCCAGCCATGCCCACCCCAGCCTTGAGGTCCAGCCGTTCGGGCGGCAGCGCGATAGACTGGCCGTTATAGATGCGCACGCAACGCGGCGCGAGCTGCCAGTCCGTCGCCTGGGTATGATGAAAGCGCGCCATAAAGCCCAGGTCCGTTCGCCCGCCGCCCCCGGCGCAGTTTTCCATGAGGATGTGAGGAAAGCGCGCGCGCAAGCGGTCATACATGCCGTGGACGTTCTCATAGTACCGCCACAGGCTGTTCTCCATGTACCCCTCGCGGCGCACCTGCCCCCCCTCGAAAGCCTGCGTGTTGTGATCGAGGCGGAACAGGTCGAGCTTGTAGCGTTCAATGAGGTTAATCGCCACCTGTTCCAAATGGGCAACGGCCTCGGGGTTGGTCAGGTCCATGCGCCCCAGCCCCGTGGGGCTTCCATACGTCGTTAGCTCCCATTCAGGATGATCGCGCGCGAGCTTGCTTGCCGCGCCCATGCTCTCCAGTTCGACCCACAGGCCACAAAGCAGCCCCTTTTCCCGCGCATGGTCGAACACCGCCTCCAACCCGTTGGGCAAGCGGTCGCCGGTCTCCCAATCGCCCACGGTGGTTCCCCACTCGCTCCCCCGATTCCCGTACCATCCGGCATCGACAATGAAAAGCTCGGCGCCGACCTCGGCGGCCACGTCCACCTCAAACAGCAGGTTCTCCTCTGTGAACTCGTGCTCGTGGTAGCTCCAGTGGTTGTACGTGACCAGATTCTCCCGGTTGGGCAGCGGCGGCCTCAACACGCTCTGGCGCAGGTGTTTATGCCACGCCTGAATAGTGCCGTCAAAATCCTCTTGCAGCAGGCCAATATGCGCGACAGGGGTAGTCACCGTTTCGCCGGGCGCAATGATGCGCTGCGGGGGTGGCGCAACTGGCCCCAGGCGGGCGAACAGCCACGCGTCGGACGTGTTCAGCGTTTCGGCGGTCAGCTCGATGGCCCAGTTGCCCGACCAGGCCAGCCCCCCGACATAGTGCTCGCCCGTGGCGAGGTTGCGTACCACGAAAAAGGGAGCGCCAAAGCCCGCCGTCCCTTCCCGGCTTTCCAGGCGCAAGGGGGTGTTGGGCAGCGGTTGCCACTCGAAAGCGCCCTCGTTGCAATGGCCGCGCTCGACCATATACCCCACCTCGAACAGTGGCGTGCCTTCGGGGAGCATTTGCCGCCAATCCCCTTGCATGCCCACTCGCGCCAGCAGACCGCTCAAGGGCCACACATCCCCCAACGCGGCAGGCGCGTCGCCGGTGTTGGTAATCTGTAGCCAACGCGCCAGCAGGCCGGTGCCGTCCACCTCGGTATGCACCTGCACAGTTACCGGGCGCAGGGTGCTACGCAATTCCACCACAGCATGGCGGCAGTGGGGGCGGCTGGCTGGCTCCTCGTCCATCCGCACCAGTTCCCAGCCCCAATGCAACGCCTGCCCGTCTACCTCCAGGTAAAAGGCGGCCAGGTCCAGCCCAGCGGTCTGCTTGGGCACGTGCGCGCCGCGCTGCATCCAGCGCAGCCACTTGCGGGCCTGGACAAAGCCCGACCCCACCCAGTAGCTTCCCACCCATCTCCCGTCCAACAGCGCCTCTTCGTGGATGGTGAGGCCGGAGGTATAGCGAGCGATGTGTTCATCGCCTGTTCCGAAATAGATGTCCGTGTGTCCGTTCGATGTTGATTGCATGGATGCACCTCGCAACAGGTAGAATGGTCCTTTACGATTGCGGCGGAGCGATTGCCGAAAATGCCTGGGCCTGATTATAGCCGATAATGCGAAGCAAATATAGGGCTGGGAAGGCGCCCCCCCGATGGCGTTTGCCTTTATTTCGGCTATGACTATTATCCTATGCAGGCTGGCCCGGCGCTGGGTCCACACGCAAGCCGGGCCAGAGGGAGCATAGTGCTTTTGCATCCAGCCCGTCAGGCACCCAAAGGAGCACAACACCATGATCCAACGCACAATGGCCGCGCCATGGCTGGGAGCGGCTTATTACCCCGAAGATTGGCCCGAAGAGCTGCAACCAGAGGATATTCGCCTCATGCAAGAGATGGGGCTGAACGTCATGCGAGTGGGCGAATTCGCCTGGAGCCGCATGGAGCCACGCGAGGGGGAGTATGATTTTGGCTGGCTGCATCGGGTGGTGGAGCGCCTGCATGCCGCCGGTATCGCCACGGTTCTATGCACTCCCTCCGCCACGCCACCGGCCTGGCTGACGGCCAAGCACCCGGACATGCTGGTGTTGCGCTCGGACGGGCAGCGCCAGCAACATGGCGCTCGCCGTCATTGCTGCTCCAATAACCCCGCCTACCGCGAAGCAACCGCCCGCATCGTCAAGCAGTTGGCCCGCGAGTTCGCTGGCAAGCCCGGCGTGATCGGTTGGCAGCTGGACAATGAAATCCATCGCCAGGAGCGGGGCTGCTTTTGCCCGGTGTGCGAGGCCAAGTTCCGCGCCCGGCTGCAAGCGCGATTTGAAACCGTCGAGGAGATGAACCGGACCTGGGGGCTGGGCTTGTGGAGCATGGACTATACCAGCTTTGACGAGGTTCCCGCTCCTCGCGCACACGTCTTTCACCATCCTTCGCTGACTGCGGAATGGCTGCATTTCCAGTCCGACTCGAACGCTGAATTCCTCGACATGCAGGCCGACCTGTTGCGCGCGGGCGGGGTGGATGTGCCCATCGGCACGGACATGATGCCCACCAACGGCCAGCACTATCCCCACACCAACCGCCAGATGGACGTGGTGCAATACAATCACTATGACGACGACTCGCACCTGTGGGCGGCGGTCTTTTGGATGGACTATATCCGCAACCTGAAGCCGCGGCCTTTTTGGAACACCGAGACCTCGACCTGCTGGAACGGCGGCGTCACCATACAGGGCTACCGCGAGCCGGGCTTTTGCCGCGCCAATTCGTGGCTGCCCTTTGCTCTGGGCGGGGAGATGAATTGCTACTGGCTCTGGCGCGCTCACTGGGCCGGGCAAGAGCTAATGCACGGGTCGGTGGTGTCTTCCTGTGGCCGTCCGCTGCACATTGCCGACGAGGTGCGCGAGGTGGCGGAGGGGTTGGAACGCGCCCGCGATTTTCTGACGGACACGGCCTGCGCGCGCAGCGGCCTGGCGATGCACTTTTCCGCCCAAGCCTGGGACACCTTCCAGGCGCAGCCAATGGTGCCGCGATTGGCCTCGCCCATCGGGGGGCGGCCCTATGCGTATGCGTCCACCCTCAACGACGAAATCTATCGCGCGCTCATCGAGGCCCAGCTTCGGCCCGACATCATTGACCCCGCCGCCGACCTGACGAATTACCGGCTGGTCTATTCGCCGTTCCTGCCCTGCATTGAGGAGGGAAACCTGTCCAGGCGCCTGCCGGACTGGCTGGAGCAGGGCGGCGTCTGGGTCGCTGGGCCGCTGACCGACGTGCGTACCCCAGAGGGAACCAAATACACGCACGCGCCATTCGGCCACCTGGAGAGTCTGGCGGGTATTTATTGCAAGTACGAGCTTCCTGGTCACCCCAAGGATTTCCGTATCCGTTGGTGGAATGGGGAAGAGAGCGCCGGGGGATATATCTACGACGGCCTGGAATGCCGCGAGGGGTGCCAAAGCCTGGGCACATACCTGGAAGCGCCAATGGCCGGGCTGGCGGCGGCTGCCTGGCAACCCATCGGCAGCGGCGGCATCCTCATCCTGGGGACCCAGCCGCCCGCTAACGTGCTGGTCAGCCTGCTGCGCTGGGCCGGGGAAAAAGTGGGTGTGCGGCCCGTCGCCCAGGCGGACGCAAACCTGCTGGTGGTGCCACGCCGTGGGCCAAGGGCCGAGGGGTGGGTTTGCGTCGAGCTGCACAATCGTCCCGCCCGGCTCGTGCTGGGGCGGCCCGTGGTGGACCTGCTGACCGGCGAGCGCCTGGAGGGGAAAATCACGGTTGCCCCGTTTGGCGTGCGCGTGCTTCAGGCGGCGGAACGGTAATCTGATAAAACGGCCTGATCTGCGAGATCGGGCAAACCATATCGCTGGGGTTGAGGCTAAACCTTACACTGCAAACCAAATACAAGGAGAAACGAGACCATGCAATTCAACTGTCGCGAGGACATCATCCAGTTGACGCCCCTGTGGACGGGCGAGCGTTTCGATGATGGGCGGCCGCGGGTATCCGACGATATTCTGCGCCGCATGGAATACGTAACGACGGAAGAAGCCTGGGGCATCTGCTGGCGCGAAGGGTATCAGTACCAGTTCGAAGGCAACTGGATGAACCTCAACCCCGGCAAAATCCTGGTGGGCCGGGCAGTCACCGGCGTCTTTGTGCCCAAGCGGCCCGACCTGCACGACTGCTTGATGCAATACGGCCACGAAAAAGAGGGCCGGGTTGGCGAGATGAACTCTTGGGTCATCCAAACCCTGGTCAAAGATGACGTGATCGTCATTGACCTGTTCGGCAAAATCCGCAAGGGTACCTACTCTGGCGGCAACCTCTCCACGGCCATTGCGGCGCGCACGGGGCGCGGGCAGGTCATCTATGGCGGCGTGCGCGATGTGCAGCAAATCCTGGAGATTGACAACCTCATCACCTTCTGCAAGGGCAACGACCCCACGGGCATCGGCGACGTGACCCTGGTGGGCATGAACGTCCCCTGCCGCATCGGTGAGGCCGTTTGCTTGCCGGGCGACGTGGTGCTGGGCACTCCCTCGGGCATCCTGTTCATCCCGCCCCACCTGGCTCAGGAAGTGGTCGAGCATTCCGAGAACATGCGCCTGCGCGAAACGTTCGGCTTTACCCGGCTGCGTGAAGGCGTTTACACCTCTAGCCAGATGGACACCAAATGGACGGAGGAAATCGAGGCCGATTTCGCTAACTGGCTCGAGCAGCGCACGCAAGAGGAGAAGGACCGCATCCTCTGGGGCAACAAGGAGTAACACCTTACGCGGTTTGACGACTATTCAGCGGGGTACACACGGGCTGTGTGTGCCCCGCTCGTTTGTCATTGGTAAGATCAAGCCGCCAAGGATGGCGGCGGTCCAATGAGGGAGACCGCACTCCCTGGCCCCCTCTTCGGATTTGGTTCAGAGGCGGACAGGTAGCCGCGCCTTGCAGGCGCGCAGCAACGCACTACAATAGCGCGGCTACGGTAGGCTTTCGACCAGCGAGGGGACAGCCTGCCGCAAAGTTTCCACGGAAATAGCCCCCCGACGCAACAACACCGGCGGGTCGGCCACCAGGCTGATGATGGTAGAGGCCACCCCCTCCGCGCAGCGCCCGCCGTCCAGAATGAGTGGCACGCGGCCTTGCAGGTCGGCCAACACCTCGGTGGCAGTGGTGGGCGCGGGGTGGCCCGACAGATTGGCGCTGGTCACCGCCAACGCTCCGCCCAACGCGGCAATCAGCCGCAACGCCAGCGGGTGGTCGGGCATACGCACAGCGACGGTGGGGCCACCCATGCAGAGGATGTCCGGAACCTCTGGGCGGCGGGGCACAATCAGCGTCAAGCCGCCCGGCCAAAAGCGTTCGGCCAGCGGCGCAAAGCTCGCGGGGAGGTGGCTGGCCACCTGCGCCACGTCCTGTGGGGTCGCTACCAGAACGGGAATCGCCAGCTGATGCGGGCGCTGCTTGACCCAATACAGCCGCTCGATAGCCTCCGGTTGCCACAAATCACAGCCCACGCCATAAACCGTGTCCGTGGGAAACGCCACCACCTGCCCCTCGCGCAACAAGCGCACCGCCAGGGCCACGCCTATCTCGTCCGTCGCCGGGTAGACCTGCGTCTCGTATTCGCTCTCCACGCCTACCGCTCTTTCTTGCCGTTCAGACAAAAGCGCTCGATGGCTTCAGCGGCGCCATCCTCGTCCACCGTCGGGGCGATATAGTCGGCCACGCTGCGCGCCTCCGCCGAAGCGTTGCCCATCGCCACCCCCAGCCCGGCCCAGGCCACCATCTCTTTGTCGTTGCCCGAATCGCCAATCGCCATCACTTCCCGCCGGGAGATACCCAGCCGTTCGGCCAGCCACGCCAACGCCTGCCCCTTGTTGGTCCCCGACGACAGCCCCTCCAAAAAGTATTCGTGCGACCGCACAATATCCAGGTGCTTGCCAAACTGGCGCTCGACCTCTGGCCGAATGCGATCTAGCTCATCTCCTGTGCCGATAATGATAAACTTGGTCGGATCAGCCTTGATAGAGGCGGCCAGATCATCCACCACATGAAAGGGGAGGCCGAACCATTTATCATAGAACTCGTCCGGCTGGCGTTTGTCTTCTACATAAATCCTGTCGTTGACATAGATCGTCAGCGAGAGGGAATAGGCATGGGCGAAATCGCACAGGCGCGCCACCAGCGAGCGCGGAAAGGTGCGTTGATAGATGGGCGTGTGCGACTGCGGGTCAACGACTACCGCCCCCTGGTAGCCGATAACCGGGGTGGTAATAGCCAGCTTGCGCGCCCAGCTACGCATGGAGGGATAGCCCCGGCCAGTTGCCAGCGTCAACAGGATGTCTTGCTGCCGGGCGCGCTCTAGCGTGGCGAGCACGCGGGGTGACATGGACAGATCGTCCCGCAACAGGGTTCCGTCCAGGTCCATGGCGATGAGTCTGTAGGTCATGCAGTATTCCCTTCTAGATCATGGCGGGGCGTTCAATACAAATTACCCGCGCCAAACCGGCGTAATCGCGCACAACAGAGGCCCGCGCATCTGGCAGGCGAATGCGGGCCACGTTCAACACCGTGTCCATCTGCCGGTGGTCAATTTCCAGTAACAGCAGGCCGGGATACGCCAGCCGCTCGGGGGCCTGTTCCAGCAGGCGGAGAATTACGTCCAGCCCCCCTTTGCCGCCATCCAGCGCCGAGCGCGGCTCATAGGCGGCCACGTCGGGGGCCAGCGAGGATAAGTCCTCCTGGGGGACGTAGGGCAGGTTGGCGGTAATAATATCCAGCGGGCCAGCCAGAGGGGCCAGCAGGTCCCCCTGCACCAGAGTCACCCGGTCTTGGAGGTTGTACCGTCGGACGTTGATCTCGGCCACTTCCAGCGCCTCCGCCGACAAATCCACTGCCCAGACGTGGGCATTTTCCAGATGACGGGCCAGCGCCACAGCCAGCGCCCCGCTGCCCGTGCCCACGTCTACCACGCGCAGCGTCCCGCGCGCCAGAATGGCGCGGTTCCCCGCCGCGCCCCGCGCCCAGGCCAGGGCTTCTTCTAGCATATGCTCCGTCTCGGGGCGGGGGATCAGCACACGGCGATCTACATACAGGTCGAGGTCGTAAAACTCGCGATGGCCGATTAGGTAGGCCACCGGCTCGTGGGCAGCGCGGCGGCGCACCAGGGCAGCAAAACGCTGGGCAGGCTCCTCGGCGAGTGGCTCTGCCCAGCGTACATACAGGTCTGTTCGGCTCGTGCCCAACACATGGGCCAGTAATACCTCGGCATCCAGGCGCGGCGAATCGCTGCCGCTGTCCGCCAGGACGCGCGCGGCCTGATACAACGCATCGCGCACCGACAGGCCCACATATTCCCGCGGGCGATCCGGGTTAGCAGGCGGCTGGTCGTTCATCCTTCCTCGCTCATCAGGCCAACTGTTGGGCCTGTTCCTCGGCGATTAGCTCATCGATAAAGGGGTCCAACTCGCCAGCCAACACGCTTTCCAGACGATGAATGGACATGCCGATGCGATGATCGGTGACGCGATTCTGCGGAAAGTTGTACGTGCGAATCTTTTCGCTGCGCTCGCCAGTGCCTACTTGCTTGCGGCGCGCAGAGTCGAGTTCCTCGGTCTGCTTCTCGTATTCGAGTTCGTACAGGCGCGCGCGCAAGATGGACATGGCCCGCGCGCGGTTCTGAAGCTGCGAACGCTCGTCCTGGCACTGCACCACAATGCCCGTGGGCAGGTGGGTAATTCGCACCGCCGAGTCGGTGGTGTTGACGCTCTGGCCGCCGTGGCCGCCGGAGCGAAACACGTCCACCCGCAAATCCTTCTCGTTCACCTCGACCTCCACCTCGTCCACTTCGGGCAACACGGCTACCGTCGCTGTGGAGGTGTGAATACGTCCGCTGGCCTCGGTTTCGGGCACGCGCTGCACCCGATGGACGCCACTCTCGTATTTCAGGCGGGAATATGCTCCCCGGCCCTTGATTTCGAAAATGATTTCCTTATAGCCGCCGATGCCGATTTCGTTGCTGCTCAGGATTTCAACCTTCCAACCGTGGTTAGAGGCATACTGGGTATACATGCGGAACAGGTCGGCTGCGAACAGAGCCGCCTCGTCGCCACCCGTACCCGCCCTGATTTCCACAATCACGTCGCGCGCGTCACGCGGGTCCTGAGGGAGCACCAGCACCTTGAGCCGCTCTTCCAACGCGGAGACCTTGCCTTCCAGTTGCTCAATCTCGTCCTGGATCATGCTCCGCATATCTGCCTCGGTTTCCTCTGCCAGCAGGGCGCGCGCATCGGTCAACTCTTGTATCGCCTGCCGATAGGCGCGATACGCCTCTACCGTCTCGGCAAGCTCGGCCTGTTCCTGTGAATAGCGCCGAATCTTGTCGGGATCAGTCGCCACTTCTGGCGAGGCCATCAATTCATTCAGTTCTTGGTATCGTTGTTCTGTTTCTTGTAGTTGTTCAAACATAATACTCCTCAGGCATGACGGATTCATGCTCTAATGATTATACCTGATTATTCGCCGTACACCAAAGATGATATATGCACGTCATATACGGCCGTAGGCGCGCCATTCTGGCACAGGTTTGCGCGCCTACAAGGCGCGGCTACTGTTTGCCCCTTCGCCCCCTGGGAAAAGGCCGGGATGAGGGGGGTAGGGCCCCAAGACACGCAAAGACGGGGAGACGCAAATGTCTCCCCGTCCTGTATATCGAACAGATAAGCTAATAGTCGGCGTCTACAAAACGCTCGTAAAGGGACTGCAAATCCTCTTCAGAGTAGAAATGGATCACCAGGCGGCCCCCCTTGCGGCTGCGAAACAGGTCCACCTTGGTGCCGAACGCCTCGGTGAACTGGCGTTCCAGCGCCTCTGTCTCTGGCGAGCGGGTGCGCTGCCGCGTCGTTTCCTGGGTAGCGGCCTGGATACGCCGCACCAGCTCTTCCGCCTGCCGGACAGAGAGACTCTGCTTGACGATGGTTTTGAGCGCGAGCAGTTGCTCCTCCTCGCCGTCGAGCATCAAGAGAGCGCGCGCGTGCCCTTCGGTAATCTGGTCGTGCAGCAACGCCTCGCGCACTGCGTCGGGCAGCCGCAGCAGGCGCATGGTGTTGGTCACGCTGACCCGGCTGCGCCCCACGCGCTCGGCAATGCGCTCTTGCGTCAGGCCAAACTCTTCCGCCAGTTGAGAATAGGCGTTGGCCTCTTCCAGGGGGTTCAGGTCGGCCCGCTGGATGTTCTCGACCAGCGCCAGTTCCAGCATTTCCTGGGGAGTCGCCTCTTTGACGATCACGTCTACATGCTGCAACCCGGCCAGCCGGGCAGCCCGCCATCGGCGCTCGCCGGTAATCAACTGGTATCGCGGAGGCTGGGTAATATCCTCTCCCACGACCTGCTGAACGATCAGGGGTTGAATCAAGCCCAGTTCGCGGATAGAGTCTGCGAGTTCGCGAAGCGCTTCTTCGTCAAACACGCTCCGCGGCTGGCGGGGGTTGGGGATGATGGCGTCAATGCTCACCTTTTTGAGGCCCGGAGTGGGTTCCCCGGAGGGGATCAGCGCTCCCAGGCCCTTACCAAGCCCACCTCGCGCTTTGGGAGCCATAGTTCACCTCTCGTGCAAGCTAGTTCAGAGTTGTCTGTTCGCCCGACAACAATTCCTGACACAGCGACGCGTAGGCCATACCACCGGCAGAATCGGGCGCGTACGCGATGATCGGCTCGCCGTAACTGGGGGCTTCGCTCAACTTGACGCTGCGAGGGATGATGGAGCGAAAGACGGCGGTGGGGAAGTGTTGTCGAACCTCCTCAATCACCTGGCGGCTCAGGTTCGTGCGCGGGTCATACATGGTCATCACCAGCCCACGCACGATCAGGTCTGCATTCAGGGATTGGCGAACCAACTCGACTGTGCGTAGCAGTTGCGACAGCCCTTCCAGGGGCAAATATTCACACTGGACGGGGATCAACACACCATCGGAAGCCGTGAGAGCGTTCAGGGTCAGCAGGCCCAGGCTAGGCGGCGTATCAATCAGGATAAAGTCGTACCGGGGGCGCACCGTTTCCAGGGCGCGACGCAGCCGCAACTCGCGGCCCGCCATCTCGACCATCTCCACTTCGGCCCCGGCCAGCAGAGGCGCCGACGGCAACAGGTCCAGCCCCATAAAGCCAGTCAGGGTAATCAGCGTCGTGGGCTGCTCCGCCCCCACCAGCACGTCATAGATCGAGCGCGACAGGGCATTCTTGTCCACTCCCAGGCTGCTCGTCGCGTTCGCCTGAGGGTCCATATCTATGAGCAGCACCCGCTTACCCGCACTAGCCAGATAAGCGGCGAGATTGACGGCTGTCGTCGTCTTGCCAACCCCGCCTTTTTGATTGGCTAATGCGTACACTCGGCCCATGTCTCGCCCCCGTCAAGGTCTGCGTGCTGTCTGGCTATTCAGACAACACCTCCGTGGCGCAAACGCCACTCTACCTGTGTTCTAGAGGGGATATGGGAAGCCCCCGGCCCCTCGATTACAAACGAAGCTGCCGCATTGGCAAACCGGGCCGCCTGAACAGCATCCCGGGTCTCGTACAACCGGATGAAAAAAGCGGTGGCGAACACGTCTCCGGCCCCGGTGGGGTCTAGCTCGTTGGCCTGAAAAGACGGGACGCGCACCTCGTTTCGCCCCTGATACACAATAGCCCCGTCGCGTCCAATCGTCAGCACACAAACCGGGGCATGTTGCCGGAAAAAGTCTATTTGCTCGCGGTCGCCGCCCACATCCTCCGGGCTGAGGACGACGGCATTGGCGGCGCGCAGCAGGTCGGGCGAAATCGTGCAGGGCTGGGGAGATACCCGCCCTTGCTCGTCCCATTGGCGCAGCCACCCCTGCGGGGTGATGCCCAGGAGGGCATTGGGAAACGCGCCAATCAGCGCCATGTCCACCTCCTGAGCAATAGGCCCCAGATGCACAATCGGGGCCTGCTCCCAGCCTGTCGGCAAATCGGCAGGGGTCAACGGCTCTGCGACTGCTCGCAGATGTTGCCGTCTGACCCCTTGCTCGTACACGTTCTCAAAGGTGGTCGAGTCGCTCGCCAATAGGCGCTGCACCTGGATAGACGGGTCATCCCCGAACAGTGGCAGCGCCGGGTCGGCGCTCGTCAACACGGCGACCCGCAACCCCAGGCGGCTGGCAGTCAACCCCGAATAGGTGACTGTGCCCCCTACCAGGAACCCCCCGTCAGGCGTCAAGTCTCGCGTAGCATGCCCAATGACCAAATAGTCGGGTGTACGTATCAAAGCGATCGTCCTGCGGAACGCTATTTGGGCAAAACCTGGACCTTGCGCTGATCACCTTCGCCCGTGCTCTCGGTATAGACATCCGGGTCATCGCGCAGCGCCAGGTGGACAATGCGCCGCTCGTAGGCGGGCATCGGTTCCATGCGAATGGGGCGCCCGGTGCGGCGCACCTGATCCGCCATCCGCTTGGCCAGCGATTGCAGGGCCTCGGCGCGATTCCCCTTGTAATTCTCGACGTCAATTACCAGGTTGGGCCAGGTGCCGATCTTGCGGCTGACGATCAGGCGGGTGATAAACTGCAAATCGCGGAGAGTTTCCCCGCGACGGCCAATCAGCGCGCCCAGGTCGTCACCCACCAGATTCAGCGTGAGGGGCGAGACCTCGTTGCTTTCCGGGTCGAACTTGCCTCCCCGGTCGGCCACCTCGACGGCGGCGATCAACCCCATCTTGTCCACCAGGGTTGAGAGCACGTCAGAGGCTATCGCCTCTAGTTCAGGGGGATTCCCCTGCATAGTGGAGGCGGGTTTTTCCTCTTCTTCCTCCTCCTCGCCGAGGCCAAACTCCTCTTCCTCCTCCAGAGCCTCCTCCTCCTCGAATTCTTCTTCGAGGAGGGGTGGCTCTACGGCGGCGGGCGGAATTTCCGCCTGCCGAGGAGTTGGCCGCCACACGCGGATCACAGCCTCGCCAGTACGCACAAGGCCCAGGATGGTATGGCTGCTGTCCTTCAGTACTTGATACTCCAGCTCACTGACAGGCACTCCCAGATCTTGAGCAGCCTTTTGGAGGGCGTCCTCCACGGTTTTCGCCGCATACTCAGCGCTTTGCCTTACGTCTCTGCTTCTTTCGTCCATAGGAAGCCTTATCCTTATCGCTCACAGCAGCAACAGGTTCAGCCACCAAAGTGCCAGCCGGACTTGTTGCGGGCTGACTAATGCGTTCGATCGCCCACCGCATCACGATACCCACAACGTTCGAAATGACAAAGTAGATAGCCAAGCCAGACGCGAACTGTGTAGTAAAGTACCCAAACATCAGCGGCATCATCAACTGCATCGTCTGGTTCATGGACGACTGCTGTGGGTCTGCACTCGGCTGCGTCATCATTTTCTGCTGCAGCCACATCGTGCCAGCGACCAGCACAGGCAAGATGAACGGTGACGGATCAGGAAATGCCAGGTTGAGCCACAGGAACTTGCTCTG
>JAAYXX010000609.1 GCA_012515695.1 Chloroflexota bacterium | reverse complement strand
TGGACCGAGGCCATTCGCGAGGCGGGCAAGGTCTCGTTTATCCATATGGACGGCACGCTGCGGGGGCTGCTGTCTCGCGTGGGGGCGGCGGGGTTTGATGTGATCGAGGCGGTGACGCCGCAGCCGGTGGGCGATATGTCCATGAGCGAGTTGCGCGCGCTGGCAGGCCCCGGCCCTATTCTGTGGGGCGGCCTGCCGGGCATCTATTTCACCGCGCTGGTCAGCGACGCCGAGTTTGAGCGCCTGGTTCGTGAAGTGCTTGAGGTGATGGTGGCCGACAAGCGGATGGTGCTCGGCGTGGCGGATCAGGTGCCGCCGGATGGCCTGCGGTCGCGGGTAGCGCAGGTCGTGGAATTGGTGGAGCGGTACGGACGTTACGAGTAGCGGGCGCTATGCATAGCGGGCGCTATCTGTAGCCATCGCTACCGGGGTTGTTGCGGTATGCGCAGGAAGCGCGAAAACATGAAACCACGGTGTACGCGAGCGGGAAGGCGTAGCCGTGGTTTTTTTTGCCTTGCGGTCCGATACTTGACCCACGGGCGAAACTGGGGCAGAATCCCAGAAGCATCTCGGTTTGATACAACACAGATGGCTCGCATTGTCGGGTGCGTGGGGTGATATGCGCCCGGTTGCGAGCACAGCGAAAGGTGAGCGCTCATGGATGATCTGGTCGATCTCTGGGAAACTCCGGTGGACAAGGACAACTATATGATCGTGGGGTGGCAGCAGTGGGCTGACGCCGGGGCCATTTCCTCTGAACTGCCGCGCTACCTGATTGACCTGGTCGGCGCTCGCAAGATCGGCGAGATCAAGAAGGATGGCTTTTACCTGTTCCAGTTCCCCGGTACGCATCATCTGCTCAGGCCCCATATCAAGCTGGTGGATGGGCACTGCCAACACCTGTCCACGCACCAGAATGAGCTGTATTATGCCGAGCGCGACGGCAAGGGGCTGTTGATCTTTGCGGGGGAAGAGCCACACATGAACGAGTCCCGCTATGCCGAGGCTTTTTTCGACATGGCGGAGGCCCTGCAGGTCAAGCGGATTGCTGCTGTGGGCGGGGTCTATGGGCCGGTCCCTTATGAGAAGGACCGGGAGGTCTCGTGCGCGTACAGTTTGCCGCGTATGCGTGAAGAGTTGGAGCACTATGCTGTGCAGTTCTCCAACTATGAGGGCGGCTCGACCATTGGCACGTATCTGGCGCGCGCGGCGGAGCAGCGCGAGATCGAGTTCATGGTATTCTACGGCTATGTGCCAGCCTATGATTTTGAGGAGGGCGAGTCGCCTATCGGCTCGATTCGCATAGATCAGGATTGGAAAGCCTGGTACGAGCTATTGCGACGCCTGGATTACATGTTTGGCTATGACCTTGATCTGACGGAACTCAAGAAGAGAGAGCAGACGCTAATCGAGGCGTGGGACAGGCAAATCGAAGAACTGACGCAAAAGCATCCCGAGTTGGGTGTAAAAGAGTTCCTGGCCAAGATTCGGGCCGAGTTCACCGAGCGCCCATTCTTGCCCCTCGACAGCGCATGGGACGAGTTGGGGGATTTGCTGGACGATATGGACGAGTAACGCGGGCGGGCTAAGGTGCCCATCGCGGCTTCTGCGGCCAGCGGGGATGGCAGAATGTCTGCCGACCTCGCTGGCCGTTGTGTGTATAGGGGCGGATTGTTGTTGACAAAAGAAGTACGAATAGTATATAATGGGCACGATAGGATGGATGGGCGCTTGCGCGCGCACAGACATGATAGGCATTGATTGGAGGCCGCATTGTGACGATATCACCGGGTAGGGATGTCAGAGGCTCGAATCCGTCGGATGAGCGTGGCGGAGGGAGTGATTGCGAGGTCATCAGGGTAGTGACGCCAGAGTTGGTTCGGGCGTTGGATGATCTGTGTGTGTTGGCGCAAGAGATGGGGCGGGTGGACATGGCCGAACAGTGCGCTGTCTGGACGCAACAGCTTCGGCTGGTGCTGGGCATGGACGCCGAGAGCCAAAAAAAGACGCTATCAGAGATCTGGTTGGGATAGCGCCAGAGCCATCGACTGGTTGCGTGATGTAGAAGGGGTGCCGTTTCTGGGAGACCGGGCTGTGTAATCCACAGGCTGGTTTCACAGAGACAGCACCCCTTTATTGTTTCAGGCTCCCTCTTCGATGGTGCGCGTGTGGATGTAGGCGCTCCCGTCCCACTCGTAGACTTCGGCTGTAGAGGCTTGCGGCCCGTGGCTGGCGATGATTTCGTATATGCCATCGCCGTTGGCGTCTTGAATGCGGACGGCGTTCTCGCCAAAGCTGTCTCGCAGGTCAAAGAATCCCCCGTGAGGCCGTAAAAAGTCATACGCCTCGCCCCGCCAACTGAGGATATGCAGCGTTTGGCCCTCTGCGCCCAGGCCCGTCGTAATCAGGGCTTCGGGCAAGCCGTCGTTGTTGACGTCCTGAATCTGCAAAGGCTCGGCGCGTTCGCCGGTTAGCTCTGCCTGCCAGGCGATGGGGGAATCGGGCCGGTCAGGTTCCAGGATGAATAACTCGATGCGTTCGTAGCCAAGGCGGTCGGGCGCGCCGCCGTAACCGGCGACAGCCACAATTTCAGGCAGCCCGTCGCCGTCGAGGTCTGCCGACGCCTGGGCCAGCACGCTGGCCGCTTCGGGGAGCATGAGGGCGATGTCGGGGGTTGGCGCTTCTTGGGGCGCGGCGGCTTCAAAGGCTTTGGGGTTCCCGACGCGGGCGGTGATCTCGTCGCCCTCTCCGGCAAACACCACATATTCCCCTGCGCCGTGATAGCGGTAAATCTTGTTCTGGGCTACCAGCTTGACGACATAGCCGGGCGTCAAAATCTGGCCGTAGGATTTGGAATACTCGGGCACGCCGAGGCTGGTATCGGTAAAGGTGGTCGTCTCGTAGCTCTTGACGGCGATCTCGCCCGGCTTGATGTTCAGGTGGGCGGCAAGGTCATCGGTGGCGAGGCGGATGATCACGTGGGCAGCCCCATAGTCCCCGCGAGCGGCAGGCGTTTGGGGGGCATCGGCGGGTTCGGGTTTCCGAAGGTAGAATCGCTCCTCTTCCTGCACGATCTCGAAGGTAGTGGTTGTCCAGTTGTACTTGGAGGAACCCCAGGTCAGGCTGTAAGCTCCAGGCAGCAGGTGCGCGCGCCAGCTATCGGGGAATATCTGTTCGCCCGCTTCGATCTCGTCCAGCGAGGGCACATAGGTGCGTGCGATCAGCGTTCCCGAGTCGTCGCGTAGCTCCATCACGCCACCGAACGAGGCATCCCCTGGGAAGCTGAACCTGGCATCACCCTCCACTCCGAGGCTGACGCGAAATTCGCCGTCCGAGTTGACCTCTATGACGGTCTCGAAACTCAGCGGGATGATCTGGCGTTTTAGCTCATTGGCGGGGTCACAGGCTGTTAGTGCCAGGGCTACCAGCAGTCCGGCCAGAAAAGTTCTCCATGCAGTCATACATCGCTCCCACTATCTAGAAAACGCCTGGTATTGCAACGGTACATTTTATACAAAACCGGCCTCGGGCTGCTTGCAGAATGGCAGCAGGAGGCGCAGGCGACAGGGGGCCAAATGGCCCGCGTAAATCCTATATAAAGACGAGCGAGAGGCCCGTTTGGTTTCATCGAGACGGAACTAGAAGATAACGCCGGTGTGGAGCGTACTCTGGGGAAAGGGAGCGCCCTGGATGAGGCGCTCCCTGTATAGATGGATCCCTGCTAGAGGTTTACTCACACCCGGGCGCTGGCGCGACGCTCTTGCCGAGTTGCGAGCTGCGTTGTGCTGCGTCGATGACGCCAATGACCCGGCGGGCCGATTCTGGCGTGACGTTCAGTTCCTCGCCCATCAGGAGATGGTCGGCGACGTTGCGGTAGTATTGGGTACTGCCGTAGCCGGGCAGCGTAACGTTGATGGTGCTATCCTGCCGGATGCCATTGGCAAAGGTGATCAGCCTCAAGTCGTCGCCGCTGATCGTCTCGATGGCTCCCTTGGTGCCCATAATGCGCCATTTGGGCCGGGACGAGGCCGCGATGGACGATGTCATATAGTCCACGGTGCAGCCGTTCTCAAAGCGGATGTAAGCCTGGCCGTGGTCTTCGTTGGTGACCATGTGCCAGACGCGCTTCTGGAAGTCGCCCATGACCTGCGTGATCTTGGACGGGACGAGGTTGAGCACCCAATCGAGGAAATGCGCGCCCCAGTCGTACATCACGCCGCCACTGATGGCCTTGTCCGAGCGCCACCAGAAGCCGGGGTGGCCATAATTTCCACCGCCGCACTCGATATGAAAGATG
>JAAYXX010000608.1 GCA_012515695.1 Chloroflexota bacterium | reverse complement strand
GCGATTCAACTGCAAGAGGGCATCGCCGCCCGCATACAACGCCCCGTCGCGCTCACCCTGGTGGTCATCCCCGTCACACGCCTGGAGCCATCTGATCCCGGCCCGCCTCCACGTCCTACCCTCGTCCCCACCTCAATCACTTGCCACTGGCTACTCGACCTGCTCGCATTTGTGCGTTGAGTAAATCACAGCAACGGAATGGATTATTGGACCTTTTTCGCTTGCCAAGACGCAACACTTCTCATAGAATGGCGTCCTAGCAGGCACGTCCCAATAGGAGTGCTCCATGAGAAAGCTGCATGGACTATGCTTGCTTTTTCTCCTATCGATCTTGACAGCGTGCTCGAGCGTCGTTTCTGCCGCATCGAATAACAACGGTGAACCCTCCGTGCACTATCTGTTGATCGGTGGAGAGGCTGTCCCCGAAGGCTGTGCCTTGAACGACAGCTGGAGGTTCGACGGCAAAGACTGGACTACCGCCGTCACACTCAGAGAGGTGATCCCTCCCACTCGCACACGGTCGCAGGCTGTCATGGCCTACGAACAGGATGGCAGTATGCACCGACTGGTTCTCTTCGGAGGCCAGGACGGGTGTCAATATCTCAACGATACGTGGGAGTATCGCAACGGCTCCTGGTCCCAGATCAACACCCCCCAGGCCCCTTCCCCCAGAGCGGGGTTCGGCATGGCCTATGACATTGCGCGACAAGTGGTCGTGCTGTTCGGGGGATATTCGGGCGCAGAGGCCAATCAGCCAGAGCAGGCGCTCACCGACACGTGGGAGTTCGACGGAACTACCTGGCGGCAGGTTCCTACACCGCACACCCCACCGCCATCCATAGGAATCGCGATGGCCTACGACGCCAGCAGGCAAAGAACGGTGCTCTTTACAGGTCAACAGGGTTCGGGGTACGATTGGCGCAACGAAACCTGGGAGTACGATGGCCGAGATTGGGTGCTCACCAGCACCGGCCCCCTGGGCGGAGTCTGGCGTCATTCGCCCAGCATGGTCTATGATCCGTCTCGCGAACGCATCGTCCTGTTCGGAGGCTACCATCAGGGTGGCGCGCGCCCGATGCTAGACGATACCTGGGAATACGATGGCACCCGTTGGCATCTCTCGCAGGCACAAGGCGGACCTGTAGGCCGCTGCCGTGCCTCCATGCTCTACGACCCGGCAAGGCGGAAAGTAGTCATGTTTGGAGGAGCGGCAGATGGAGCCTTTCTCTCAGATATGTGGCAGTTGGATGGAACCGAGTGGACGCAAATATTGCCCTCTGTCTTTCCAACGGCCCGCGCATTCGGCAGCCTAATCCTGCTACCATAGCGGCAGGCGGCTGCCACACCATAGGCGAATGTGCCTGGCAAGGCCAGATCGTTGCCCGCATGCTCTTTTCCGGGCAGCGTGGCAAATAACAGATGGTCGCTGAAAGGAGAATCCATGAAGATCGCCAAGATCGAAACAGTCAGCGTCAATGTGCCGCCGCGGGAGCAAAAGACGGCCGCACGACGCGCACCGTGGACCGCAGACGCCGAAGTCGCCAACCCAATGTCCAAGTTCCCCGAGTATAAGCGACATCGTAGCCTGTGGATGCCCCGCTGGGGTGGTTGCTGGGTCAAAGTCACCGCCGAACATGGCACCTATGGCATGGGGCCGTTGAGCTATGCAAACATAACCGCCCCCATCATCAACGGTCACTTTGCCAAGTTGCTGGAGGGCCAAAATGCCTTCGCTATCGAGCGCGCCTGGGACATGATGTTCCGCATGTCCAAGCCCTATGGCACCGTGGGACTGGCCGCCGTCGCGATGAGCGGCGTAGACCTGGCCCTCTGGGACCTGTCTGGCAAACTGCAAAAGCGCCCCGTCTACGAACTGTTGGGCGGGCCATTGCGCGATGGCGTGTTCACCTACGCCACCGGCAACGACATCGACTGGTACCTCGAACTGGGCTTCAAAGCCGTCAAGCTCGCCTGCCCCTACGGCCCCGCTGACGGGCTGGCCGGTCTGGATGGCAACGAAAAGCTGGTCGCCGAGACCCGCGAACTGGTAGGCGATGGCGTCGAGATCATGCTCGACTGCTACATGGCCTTTGATGTCGAGTACACCGTCCGGTTGGCCGAGCGGCTGCGCCCTTACCGCCTCAAGTGGATCGAGGAATACCTGATCCCTGAGGACCTGGACGGGCATGTGGCTGTGCGCGAGCGCCTGCCCTGGCAGACGTTGGCTACCGGCGAACACATGTATACCTCGTGGCCGTTCAAGTTCCTCATCGACCGCCGCGCCATCGACATCGTCCAGCCAGATATGCACTGGGTGGGCGGCCTCACGCCCTGCCGTCACATCGCCGAAATGGCCAACGTGGCTGGCCTGACCGTTATCCCGCACGGTGGCGCCATGTCGCCCTACGCGATGCACCTGAGCGTCGCTATGCCCAACATGCCTTGGGGCGAGTTCTTTGTCGGCACGCCGCCAGGAGTGCCCCTGGAGGAAATGACCCGTATGCCCGGCTACAACGTGCCCAAGGGTAGCTGGACAACCGTCAACGATGCCCCAGGTTTCGGCATCGACATACCGCAAGAGTGGATTTCCCCGTACGAGGGCTAACCTCCCCGTACATCCCAACTATACGCAACCGCCGAACAACGGGGCACGCCCCCGTTGTTCGGCGTCTTTTGAGATAGAGGTGAGCGAACCAATGCCCAATACCAACCTGCCGATCCTGCTCGCGGAACGGCTGCTCCTGCGCCAGCCCACTCCCGCCGACGTGGCCGCCCGCGTCGAGATCCCGCGTGACCCGGAGGAAAATCGCATGTACGGCGGCACTGGCGCCCCCCACCAATTCACCCCAGACCAGGTAACCGCGCACCTGGCGACGTTTGCCAGCCAGGACCTCACCACTACGCGCCAGTTCATCATCTCGGCACTGATCTGGCCGAATGGACAACCGGTGGCCGAACCAGAGGGCCGCTATATCGGCAGCATCCGCCTGGATGGCATCTGCTGGGACCATCGCCAGGCTCGCCTCGCCATCGGCATCTTTGACCGGCGCTTCTGGTCGCAAGGCTATGGCACTGAAGCAATCCGGGCGCTGCTCGCCTACGCCTTTGACGAACTCGAGTTGCACCGTATCAGCCTGCGAGTGCTCGCCCACAACGCCCGCGCCATCCGCTGCTACGAGAAATGCGGGTTCATCCGCGAAGGCATCGAGCGTCAGACCGCTCTCATCGGCGGCGTATGGTGCGATGACCTCATCATGGGCATTTTGGAGCAAGAGTACCAGGCACAGCCCTGGGCGCACAGCAGGAGTGCGTAATGCCCGAATTCCTGAGCGTGTTGATCCTGGCTGCCTTACCCGCCTTTGGCAACCTTATCGGCGGGCTATTGGCCGACATCATCCACCTCACCGAGCGCAGCCTGAGCGTTGCGCTCCATTTTGCGGCAGGGGTAATCTTTGCGGTAGTCGGCGTAGAACTCATGCCGGAAATCCTCGCTGGCGAGCCAGTCTGGGTAACCATGTTGGCATTCGTGGCGGGCGGCGGCGTAATGGTCATCCTGGACGGTCTTTTGCAAAAGGTACGTAACCGCCTCAGCGGCAGCGGCAACACAGTCCCCTGGATGATCTTTACAGGGGTGGCAGTCGATCTGTTCAGCGATGGCATCCTGATCGGCACCAGTTCGACCATCAGCCTCGACCTGGGGCTGCTGGTCGCGCTGGGCCAGGTCATCGCGGACGTCCCAGAAGGCATGGCTACTATCGCCACCTTCAAGCGGCGAGAGGTGCCCAGAAAGCAGCGCCTCCTCCTGGTTGCGTCGTTTGCCATTCCGGTGCTGCTAGGGGCCACGCTTGGCTACTGGGTCATGCGAGGTCAGCCCGCCTTGCTTCGGCTGTCCGTGCTGGCCCTGACTGCCGGAATGTTGCTCACCGTCGTTAACGAGCAAATCGTGCCCGAAGCCCACATGGGCGGCGAGGCCCGGTATTCCGCGCTGGCGCTAGTCTCCGGCTTCGGCCTCTTTACCCTCCTGGCCCAGTACCTCGGATAGCGCCGCCCCTCGCACTGTAACAACAGCGTCGCCGACTTGCGCAGTCACCTCTCGCGCATTCGCAAATCCTTGACAACGCCGCTTCTTTATGTTAGAATGCCCCACAAGATAGGAATACCCCCTATGGGTATCATAAGTTGTGGAGGTCGTTTCTGTATGAGCGATATTTCCCTTTCGCTGGATTTCAGCAGGCTGACCCAGACCGAAGAAGAAGGCGCCGAAGAGATCCAGGAGCGTGATCTCATCATCATCGGCGCAGGCCCCGCCGGGTTAACTGCCGGGCTGTATGCGGGCCGTGCCCAACTCAGACCCCTGATTCTCGTTGGTCAGTCATTTGGCGGGCAGGCGGCAACGACCAGCGAGATGGAGAACTACCCTGGCTTTCCCGAAGGGATCGGCGGTCTGGCGCTGGCCGAGCAGATGGCAAGTCACGCCAAACGCTTTGAGGCGGAAATCGCCTACGAGGAAGTCACGTCGGTAGACCTGTCCACGTATCCGTTCGTGATCAACACGTACGGCGGCGTATACCACGCAAAAACGCTGATCATCTGCACCGGCACCTCGGCCCGCAGGCTGGGCGTGCCCGGCGAATCCAAGTTCATCGGACGCGGGGTATCCTTCTGCGCTACCTGTGATGGATATTTCTACAAAGACAAGACCGTCGTCGTAGTAGGCGGGGGCGATAGCGCCCTGGATGAAGGGCTTTACCTTACCCGCTTTGCGCGAGAGGTCATCATCATTCATCGCCGCGACCGGCTACGCGCCAACCCCACCCTACAGCGACGCGCTCGCGCCAACCCCAAAGTGCGCTTTGTGTTCAACTCGGTGGTCGAAGAGGTCATGGGGGAACAGACGGTCAAGGCGGTCCGCGTGCGCAACGTGAACACTAACGAGGAAAGCTTGATCGAGACCGAAGGGGTCTTTGTCTATATCGGCCTGATCCCCAACACCACGCTGTTCAAGGACCAGCTAGAGCTGACCACCGACGGCTATATCGTCACCGACAAGCGGCAGCGCACCAGCGTCCCCGGTGTATATGCCGCGGGCGACGTCCAAGACCCCTGGTTCCGGCAGGTGGTGGTTGCGGCTGGAGCAGGCGCAGCCGCAGCCATCGAAGCCGAGCGTTTCCTCGCCGAGAAGGCTTTTGAAGATCAGGCAGAGGAAGACGAGGAAACCAAAGGCGAATAGCCCGAGGGGGTCCCTTCCTGATCGAAATCGGGGAACAGTTGCCGCCGGGCGTACATCCTGCCCCCCAGGATCAGCCATTGGCGGTATTGTTCCCCGTCTTCGCCTTCCACCGAGAAATAGCCGTCCGCATAGGGGTCAATAGCCAGAATCTCTTTGATGAACGCCACCACAACCGGAGGCTCCTCCACGTCCGCCCCAAAGAAAAGATACTCCGTGGTGCCCAGGTCGTTTTGCGGGAAACACCAGCCCGCCTTGTAGCGCTCTCTCGCCGGGATGGACTCGTCCTGCAACTCTTCCGCCGTCAGGTCCGTCTTGAGCAGTTCCCTCACCCGACGCACCTTCTCCTCGTGTTCCTCGGCGGTCTCGTCCACCCCTTCAAACTCGGCATCCGGCCAACTCAATTCCATCCAACCACGCACAGAATATAGATAACCCATTCCGTCTGATCCTTCCGGCAAGTGTGTATTGTGTCTTTCGATGGGCGCCTGTTTCCTGCACCTGGCAGGACAGCCACACCCATCCCCAGATCGTCAATATCACGATCACGGCCCCGGCGCAGGTCTACGCCCGGCCCATCCAGAGCCTAAACCTCATTGTAGAGCGGACGCCCGCCCCTGTCAATCAAGCAAAAGCGCCGGCCACAAGCCCGACGCTCTTGATCTCGATTGGTTCCCGCACCTTTCGCCAGTGTGCCAGCCGTAACCGCCTAGCGCATAATGATCGGCAACCAGAGCACGCCCTCCGGCTGCACAAACACCGTCGGCGTCAGCGTCACAGTTGCCGTCGCCTCTTCTGTCGGCGTGGCAGATGGCTCGGTGGTCTCGGTGGGCGTAGGCGAAGGCTCCGGCGTTTCCGTCGGCGTGGCCGTCAGCGTAGGCTCCACGGTGTCCGTCGGCGTAGGTGTCAGCGTAGACTCCAGGGTGCTCGTCGGCGTAGGGGTCATCTGGCACGATGTAACCACCCCCGGCACATAGCTGGCGTCATTCGTAATCAATACCACGTCCAGCCACGTATCGCTTTCCCTGGCACGGAACTGCACCGTATGCTTACCTGTGTCCAGCGCAACGGGCTGTACCTCCCGTTTGT
>JAAYXX010000072.1 GCA_012515695.1 Chloroflexota bacterium | reverse complement strand
TGTAAACGTCCAGGCCGTAGAACCCGATCAGGTCCCGGCAGATCTCGTTATGCTCTCGCAGCCACTCGGCCAGCGCGACGACCTCCCAATTGGCCCACATCCAGGTGGGCCATCTCGCAAAGGCTTGCAGGACGTCGTGCGCCTGGCCGGAGGCCCGGTCATACCCCTTGACATATCGGTTGACGCGATAGCAATCCGGCCAATCGCCTTCCACGGCGATGAACGAAAAGCCTTTCTCCAGGATCAACCGTTGGGAGATGAGGTTGCGCCAGGTATAGAACTCGGAGGTGCCGTGCGAGGCTTCGCCCAACAGGACATACCGGGCGTCTCCGATACGCTCCATCAGGGGGTCCAGATGGTCTGCGATTACCAATGGGTAGGCCAGATCGTCTATCTGCTCGGTGAGTGCCATCGTGGCCTGCTCTATTGCCCCAATTCTATGCACGCTATGTTCATCTCCTCGCTCTGACGGCCTCGCTGCAAGAGAGGCCAGCTATTCCATTCGCCATATCTCAAGGTGTGGCGCTCAGGCTTCTCTGGGCGTCCCCAGGTAGTGCTGGAACCACTCTCGTGCCAGACGCGCCACTTCCTCTAGCGCCCCGGGTTCCTCAAAAAGATGGGTGGCCCCCGGCACAATCTCCAGCCTGGTCTTGGTACGCATTTGCTCCATTGCCTGCTGGTTTAGCTCGATCACCGGAAAGTCGCTCCCGCCCACGATCAGGAGGGTGGGAGCCTGGACCTTGGACAGGGCTGGCCCGGCGAGATCAGGCCGCCCGCCACGGGAGACGATGGCGTTAATGTGGTCGGCTTTTTGCGTAGCGGCGATCAGCGCGGCGGCGGCTCCGGTGCTGGAGCCAAAGTACCCGATGTTCAGGTCCTTGGTATCCTCGTATTGCAGCAGCCAGTCGGTAGCGCCGACAAGCCTGCTCGCCAGCAGGTTGATGTCAAAGCGGAGTTCTCTGGTCCACTGGTCTATCTCTTCTTCCTCCGAAGTGAGCAAGTCGATGAGCAAGGTGGCCAACCCGCCCTTGGAGAGCACGTCGGCCACAAACTGGTTGCGAGGGCTGAAGCGGCTGCTGCCGCTCCCGTGAGCAAAGAGCACGACGCCGGTTGCTTTTGGGGGGATGTTCAGGTTGCCTTCCAGCATGACCTGGCCGGTGTTCACCTGGACTTGTCTTTCCTCTCGCACTCGCTCCATGATCTCTCCTTTACACCAGGCGCATTATTTGGCCTGGCCCGCTCTTGCAATCTCTTGCGCGCGTTCCAGCAGGGCGCGCACCTGATCATCCGTAAGCTGGGAAAAGTCGCGATACCAGGCGCCCACGCCAAAGAAGGGGGCGGGGGTCTCCAGGCAGATGATCTCGTCCACCAGCGGCTCCAGGGACCTACAGGTATCGGGGGCGGCGACTGGCACTGCCACGACGACCTTGGAGGGCTTTTGCAGGCGCACGGCGGTCACGGCGGCGCGCATGCTTGCCCCTGTCGCCAACCCGTCGTCCACGAGGATGGCAACGCGCTCGCGCACGTCGAGGGCGGGGTGGTCGCCGCGATAGGCGCGCTCGCGCCTCGCCAGCTCGCGCTGCTCTTGCGCGGCCACCGCCTCTATCGCTTCCTCCGAAATGCCGAGCGACCTCACGACTCCTGGATTTACCACGCGCACGCCGCCTGTGGCGATGGCGCCCATCGCCAGTTCTTCCTGGCCTGGCACGCCGAGTTTCCGCACCAAAAAGACATCCATTGGGGCGCGGAGTTGCTGGGCGACCTCAAAGGCCACGGGCACGCCGCCGCGCGGCAAGGCCAGGACAACCACGTCCGAGCGGTTGCCATACTCTGCCATCAACCGCTGGGCCAGTTGGCGCCCCGCGTCTACGCGGTTTTGGAAAAACGCCATTCGTTTACCTCCTTTACCGCTCTGGCCACCAGGGGTCAGCGGACTAGTTCGGCCAGGGGCCGGTTATAATGGACCTGGTTAATCATCCGGGCGAACCGCTCGGCCAGGCTACGCACAGATAGAAAAGGCAGGTCCAGGAATGCGGGCGTCTGGGGGATGGTGTTCGTTACGATAACCTGACGCAGGTTGTAATCCTGATGCAGACGCAGCAGCCGCTCCCGGGCCGACTCGATGCATAGATTATGCGAGACGCCGATATACACCTCCTGGATGTCTTGCTCCTGCACAAGCCGCTCGATGACGGCGTAGAGGGTTCCGCCGGTGCTGATCATGTCGTCCAGCACGATGGCGACCCGCGCATTGGTCAGGTCTCCCGCCACTTCGGACACGACGGTTTCCTCTGGCCGGGGGCGATGTTTGGAGGCTACTGCTGTGCGGAGGTTGAGCGCATGGCTGAAATGGAGCACATACTCGGCAGCTCCCGCGTCGGGGGCCACGGCGATCACGTCGTCCCGGCCCTGGAAACGCTGGAACTCGTCTATAAAGAGGGAGAGCGGCTCCATAGCGTCTACGGGCATGCTGCCATAAAAGCCGTGAATCTGGGGGGAGTGCGGCGCCCAGGTGATGAGGCGGTCAATGCCCGCGACGATTGCCATATCGGCCATTAGCTTGGCTGTGGTGGGTTCCCGCTGGTAGCGCGTCGGTTTGTCCTGCCGGGCATACGCCAGATATGGCAGAATGGCGCAGATATGGTTGGCTCCCCACTCGCGAAAGGCCCTGGCGGCAATCAGAAAGGCCATCATGTTCTCGTCAACGCTGCGGTTGGCGGTGGGGTCGTAGAGGCTCTGGAAGAGATGGACGTCATAGCCGTTCACGTCGCTATCCAGCCGGACGCAGGTCTCTGAATCGGTGAACTGGAAGTCCACGTTCTCCATGTAGGCCACCTCGTCCGTTGCGCCCGCCTCGGCGAGCAACTGGCGGTAACGCTGGACGACGCTGCTCGCCAGGGGGGAGCCGGAGCGGCAACTGGCAATGAGCAATTTGCCTCGCACAGATTCGGTGGTGTGCCCTGGCTCGTGGGCGACCCATTCCGGCGTATAGAAGGCCGTCTCGTCGCTAGTCTCGTCTTTGATCACAATTGCTCCTCATCATTCCAATGCCGAAGCAACCAGTCTCTCCTTGAGATTCCATAGCCGCTCTGTGAGGGACACGTGATAGATATGCGGGTTCAGGAGCCGCTTGGTGCCGGGATACAGGCGCTCCATGTCGGCCTTGCGGAGTGCGCGCATCTCCTCAAAGGGCGGATGGGGCCTCACCAGTTGGCCCTCATGCAACACATCCTCCAACAGCGGCTCGATACCCGAAATCTCTTTACGCGATAGTTCGCGCAAGATGCCCGTCTTGGTAGGGTGACGTAGCACGATGCGATCCATCTTTTCCGGGACTTCATCGGCGAGGGTGAGCAGGTCGGCTGTGGCAAAGCCTCGCTTGTCATAAATGCGATAGACGCGCTTGTCGCCTGGCGTTGGCGTCTTGGCGGGCGTATCCGAGACCTTGATGGCGGGCCGCCATTCGTTGCCCTCTTGCACGGCGACCAGCTTGTAAACGCCGTCCAGCGCCGAATCGCCTTGAGAGGTGATCAACCGGGTTCCGACGCCAAAGGTCAGTCGGTTAACGAGTTCGTCTGCGTCCAGGCCGTAGCGGGGCGCTTCTAGCTCGATCTGGTCAATGATCTGCATGATGACCAGCTCGTCCAGGTCGCCCGACAGGACGATGGTGGTCTGGTCAAAGCCAGCATCGTTCAACATGCGGGCCGCCTGGATGCTGAGGTATGCCAGGTCGCCAGAATCCAGCCGAATGCCCACTGGCGCGTGCCCCTTGCGCCTCAACTCCTCAAAGACGGTGATGGCATTGGGCACGCCGCTTTCCAGCGTGTTGATGGTATCCACCAACAACATGCAGTCATCTGGATAAACGTCTGCATAGGCCCTGAATGCGCCCAGTTCCCCTTCGCCCAGGGCCATGAACGCCTGCACCATGCTATGGGCGTGGGTTCCCTTGGGCGTAAAGCCCAGCACGTGTGAGATGCCGACGTTGGAAGTAAAGTCGGCCCCGCCGATGAGCGTAGCCCGCGCCCCCGAGTTGGCGGCATCGTTCTGTGCCCGACGCAGCCCGAATTCCAACACCGGCCGGTGGCGCGCACTCTCCCGGATGCGCGCGGCCCTGGTGGCGATGAGCGTCTGAAAGTTGAGCTGGTTCAGCAGCGCGCTTTCGAGAATCTGGGCCATTGCGAGCGGCCCCTGGACGATGGTTAATGGCTCATTGGGGTGCACGACTCGCCCTTCCGGGATGGCGCGCATGGTGATGCTCTCAAAGGAGCCGTTTTTGCGGAGCCACTGCAAGAAATCCTCCTCGAAAACGGGCTTGCCTGTGCGCCCCTGTTGGCCGCGCAGCAGGTCAATGTCCTCGTCGCGGAAATGGGCGGTCTGCATCCAGTCTACCAGCCACTCTAGCCCGGCGTTGATGCAAAAGCCTGCGGAATGGCTCCCATAGTCGGGATAGGTGCGGAAAAAGTGGTCGAACTGGGCCAGCTTTTCATGGATGCCCATGCGGTAGTACAACTGGGCCATTGTCAGTTGGTATTCGTCGGTGAACAGGATGCCTTCAGCAATGCGGCGTTCGGATGGCTCCATTCTTCTCCCTTCAGATTGACTGTGGTAATGGGCGGTTGGCGGTAGTGCGCGTTATGCAGGGCTACCGTACCGCCCAATGAGTTCGGTGGAGATGATGACGTGCCCCTCGATCGCATCGAGCAGTTGGGCGCGGTTTGCGCCGGGAGCGAGGTCGAGATATTGATCCAGGGCGAACAGGCGAAAGTAAAAGTCGTGTATGCTGCCGGGAGGTGGGCAAGGTCCCTCGTATTGAATGTTGCCGTAATCGTTGCGGCCCTGCATCCCTCCCCAGGGCATGGTTTCACCGCCGAGCACATGCGGCGGGAGGTGGGTGATTTCGGCGGGTATGTTGTATAGCACCCAATGCGCCCACGGGCCGTTCACGGCGTCCGGGTCATCCATGATCAGCGCCAGGCTTTGGGCTTCTTCTGGAACGTTGGCCCACGTCAACGGCGGCGAGATATTCTCTCCGTCGCAGGTATGGCGGGGCGGGATGATCCCCCCCGGCGCAAAGGCGTCGCTGGTCAATTTCAAATCCACGCGTACACGTTCCCGTTGCATCTCCCATCCTTCTGACCAGCCGGGTTGTCAGGCTGGCAATTCTCGCAAATCTAGCGGGTTTTCAGCGCCCGCTTGCGATCCAGGGCCTGCCTGGCCGCTCGGACAATGTCGGCGGGCATCAGGCCGTACTTTTCCAATAGTTCTTGCGATTCGCCGGATTCGGCGAACTGGTTGCGGAGGCCGACCATCTCCACGGGCACAGGATACTGCGCTGTGACGACACGCGCCACTGCGCTGCCCAGGCCGCCATCGAGCAGGTGTTCCTCCGCCGTGACGATGGCGCCGGTTTCGCGGGCCGCGCTGATAATGGCCGCCTGGTCAATGGGCTTGATGGTGTGCATATCCAGCACGCGCGCGCGGATGTTCTCCTTTGCCAGTTGCGCGGCGGCTTCCAGGGCAGCGGCAACCATCAGGCCGCAGGCGATCAGTGTGACGTCCTGCTCTGCGCCGCTTGCGGCGTCGTCCAGGCGGTTGGCGACCCCGATCTGAAAGGGAGCGCCGTCTGTGTAGACGATGGGGAATTTGGGTCGCCCCGTGCGCATATAGACGGGGCCGCGATGGGTGAACATGGCCCGTGTGGCGGCCCTGGTGGAGGGTTCGTCGGCGGGGGCGAGCACGGTGAAATGGGGGAGTGCGGTTGCCAGGGCGATGTCCTCGATAGCCATCTGGCTGGGGCCGTCTTCGCCCACCGAGATGCCGGAATGCGATCCGACCAGCTTGACGTTCAACTGTGGGAAAGCGATGCTCATGCGGATTTGTTCATAGGCGTTGTTCAGCAAAAAGGCGGCAAAACTGTCGGCGAGAGGCTGCTTGCCAGAGGCGGCCAGCCCGCTGGCAACGCCGATCATGGTACTCTCGGCGATGCCCACGTCGAAAAAGCGTTCGGGGAACTCGTGGGCGAAAAACTCGGTGCGCGTCGAGTTGGACACGTCGCCATCTACCACGACGATGTCGGGGTTCTCGCGGCCCAGCTCTCGGAGCGTCTCCCCAAAGGCGTTCCTGGTCGGCAAGCCATACTTGAGGCCAATGCTTTCTCCCAGGTTCATTCCCAATCCTCCTTGGGGTATTCCATCGCCAGTTCGCCCCGTTGTCGCAACTCGTCCAGCTCGGCCAGGGCGATCTCGGCCTCCTTTGGCGACAGGGCTTCGCCATGCCTGCGGTTCACGGCGTTCTCCTCAAAGACGGATAGCCCCTTGCCCTTCTTGGTGTGGGCAATGATCATTTGTGGCTGGTCGGTGATCTCGCGTACCTCGTTGAGGGCCTGGAGTATCTCGCCCATATCATGGCCGTTGATCTCGGTGACGTACCAGCCAAAGGCCCGCCACTTGGCCGCGATGGGCTTCATTGCGGGGGCGACCTGGCTCACCGGCCCGGTTTGCTGATATCCGTTGTTGTCCAGGATGGCGGTAAGGTGATCCAGTTTGAAGGATGCCGCCGCGAGTGCCGCTTCCCAGACCTGCCCCTCCTCCGATTCGCCATCGCCGATTATCACATAGACCCGCGAGTCATAGCCATCCAGGCGGGTTGCCAGAGCGTGGCCCACCCCGATGGAAAGGCCCTGGCCCAGCGAGCCGGTGGAAGCCTCGACGCCAGGGATGCGGCGCATGTTGGGGTGGCCTTCCAGGGGGGAACCGATGGTGCGGAGCGTGGAAAGCAGTTCAGGCTCGAAGTAGCCCGCTTCGGCCAGGACGGCATAGAGCGCGGGGGCGGCGTGCCCTTTGCTCAGGATGAAGCGGTCTCGTTCGGGCAGGTCGGGGCGTTGGGGGTCACAGCGCAGGATGCCCCCAAAGTAGAGGGCGGTCATGATGTCAATGGCGGACAAGGAACTGGAAGGGTGGCCTGAACCGGCGGTGGTGGTCATATCAATGATCTGGCGGCTCAGACGCCAGGAGGTCTCGAGCAGCTCTTCGGGGGAGCGGTGGAAGCGGGGCTGTGGTCCGCGCAACCTCGTCACCTCTCGTGCTTGCATACCGGTTGTCTTGTTCCTCCTTATCCATCTACCTCAGTCCAGTCTTGCGGCTGCCTGGGTGGTGGTGGAGTGTGCGAGGGGGGCAGGGCGCTGGCGTTTGCGCCAACGCTCCGGCCTCCCCATTCCGCGCTGTTTCGCTGGTTGATGCGTGGCCGCTGCTGCGCCAATCGCGCACACGACGCGCACTAGCTGGTGGCCCCGGTGGGTCGGGGGGCCAGCTCTACGGTTACTTCCTGGCGCCGTCCGTTGCGCAGAATGGTCAGCGCCAGTTCGTCGCCGGGCTGGTGCGACTCGATGATGGACAAGAGTTCGGTATAGTTGTTGACCGGCTGCCCATCAGCCTGCACGATCACATCCCCACCCACGGGCACAGATAGGCCGTCGAAGGGAACCGAGTCCGTGCTGCCGCGCATGCCCACTTGCGACGCCGGGCCGCCGGGAACCACTCTATCCACATAGACGCCCTGTTGCACGGGCAGGTCGTTCGCCTCTGCCAGCAGCAGATTCAGGCTGGTTCCCTCGATCCCCAGGTAAGGGTGTTGGTAGGAGCCTGTCTCGATGAGCGCGGGCACGATGCGCCTGACGATGTTTACCGGGATGGCAAAGCCAACGCCCGCGCTGCCTGTCCGCTCGCTGGCGGTGATGATCTGGGCGTTGACCCCGATGACCTCCCCTTCCATGTTCAGCAGCGGCCCGCCGGAATTGCCGGGGTTGATGGCCGCGTCTGTCTGGATAGCTTCGGGGATGCCAAAGGGGACGGCCCCCGCCGGGATTGTGCGGCCCACGGCGCTGACGATGCCTGCTGTCATGCTGCTGCCCAGACCAAAGGGGCTGCCGATGGCTACGACCCAGTCGCCTACCCGCACGCTGGACAGGTCGCCCAACACAAGCGGGGTGATGCCCTCCGGCATGTCTTCCACCAGAATCACGGCCAGGTCCGTATCAGGGTCCCTGCCGACGACGGTGGCAAAGGTCTGCTCGCCAGTGGAATAGGTGACGATCACCTGCCGGGCACCGGCGATCACGTGGTTGTTGGTGACGATGTGCCCCTGGTCATCGAACACGAACCCAGAGCCGACGCCCTCGCCGATCGTTGGCCCTTCCTGGACGATAACCCCCACGTTTACCACGCCGGGGTTGGCGATTTCGTACAGCCGCGTCAGGTTTTGCGGCAAGGGTTGGGCCGTCTGCTGCTCGGGGGTATCTTGCCAGGATGGGCCTGACGCATTCTCGCCAACCCCATTGGGCGACAGGCCAACTTGCAGGCGTTCAGCGCCCGCGATGTCCGTGCCCTGGGGGATTGCGCTGGCTTGATCCGTGTCCGAGGCGTTCAGCGTGGTGACGCTATCACCGGCTGCCGCGGCTGCAACAAATCCGGCGGGCTGGCCGGAGAAGGAAAAGACGATCAGCGCGACGATCACCAGGACGAACACCGCCGCGCTCGCCATCTCGGTCACTGCTGCCAGTCTTTTCCTGTTCATCGTGTTGTACCTCACCTCAATCAATACTCGGTTACTATCTCGTCCAAACGATATACAGGCTCAGGGCGTGATGGTGGAAGGACGTGGCGCCAGAGTGGCCGTCACGGTGCGTTCCTGACCATTGCGGAGAATCGTGAGTTCGACGGTTTCGTCGGGACTCTTGTAGGCGACTTCGGCCAGGAGATCGGCAAAGTTTCTGATCTCGCGGCCATCAATGGCGATGATCACGTCGCCGCCCACTGGAACCTCTAGCCCTTCCGTCAAGCGCGTTTCGGTGCTGCCTTGCAGGCCAGCCTGCTCCGCGGGGCCATTTGGCTCTACATAATGAACATACGCGCCCCGTTGTTTTTCTAGCTGGTTCGCCTCGGCGGTGAACAGGTCAACGCTGTTGCCGCGAATGCCGAGCCACGGCCATTGGTACGAGCCGCCGCGTATCAGGGCAGGGATCACCTGCTGGACGGCGCGAGCGGGGATAGCAAAGCCGACTCCCGCGTTGGCCGCCACGCCGCTGGTGGCGATCTGGGCGTTGACGCCGATGACCTCCCCCCGCATGTTGAGCAAAGGCCCGCCAGAGTTGCCGGGGTTGATGGCTGCGTCTGTCTGGATGGCTTCGGGGATGTCAAAGGCAGTGACGCCCGAAGCGATAGAGCGGCCCACGGCGCTCACGATGCCAACGCTCATGCTCCCCCCCAGGCCAAACGGGTTGCCGATTGCCAGCACCCATTCGCCTGGCTTCACCTGTGTAGAATCGCCCAAGGGCAGGGGGTGCGTTCCGTCGGGCAGTTCGTCCACCTGGATCACGGCGAGGTCGCTGTATTCGTCCGTGCCGATGATGCGGGCCTCTGTCTCGGAGCCGTCGTAGAATGTGACGATCACGCGGCTGGCCCCGGCGATGACGTGGTTGTTGGTGACGATGTGGCCCTGGTCATCATAGATAAAGCCCGATCCGGCGCCTTCGCCAAAAGATTGCACAAGCACCTGGATGTTCACGACCCCTGGATGCAGCTCTTGATAGAGTGCGTTGAACGTATCGGCCGAGAGTTGCTGGGTGGGTGCGAACGGGCTATCGTTCCCCGAAGGCGGCCTAGGGGTTGCCGTGGGAATGATGGCTTCCTCTTGTTGGGCAGATGGAGGGTTGCCCTGATTGGGCGTCCCCGACGAAGCTGTTCTATTTGTAAGCAGCAATCCGATCACAACCAAAAAGACCAGGGAGGCGGTTAGCAAAAGGCAACCGCCGCCAACGAGCCAGGGTACATACCTTCGATTCATGTGACTACCTCTTGGCGTTATGATACAGGGCGAGGCGGCAGGGTCACACTCGATTGCTATTGCAGCCGAGTTGTGCGCCCAGTCGTCCGCGTACGATCTTTTCCTCGATCTGTTGGTGGAACGCTTCAATGGTACTGCTGTTATCGATTATCATGTCGGCGTACTGAATCGTATCCCGGATGTGGAATAGCTCTTCCTCCTCCCTGTCTTTTTCGGCAAACTCGGCAAAAGTTGTCGGGTCGCGAGCTTCGGCCCGCTGCCTGGCGCGTTCATACCTCAGATGTGGGTCACTTACATGAACGTAGACCAGGACGAAATTGTTGCCGAGACGCTGTTTCAACGTTCGGACATCGTCGGGAGTTCTGATTCCCGTGATGCCTACGGCTGTCCAACCTTCGCGTTCTATTATATCAACGATCTGCCGCATAAAATAGTCGGTGCCGTAGCGAGCGATGTACTGGGTGGAGATATGATGCAGGTTATCGCGTGTCGGCGCGAGGCCCCGCTGCATGGCGAGGTCTCGCGCTATATCCCCCGAAGACACGATGGGAAGCCCGCACCGCTGGTGAAGGTACTCCAACAAGGCGTCTTTGCCGGATGCGTTTAGCCCGACCACTCCGATAACCTGCATGTGCTGCTCCCTCTCAAGCTCTACTCAGGCAAGCAAGTTGGTAAAAAAACAAGGCTCAGGCCATTTCCCCTTCGGGCTGGCCTTCGAACAAGGGCTTGTACTCGTCTGGCAGTTGGTCCAGCATGTCCGCATATTCGCCTGGAGAGATGGCGTCTCGCAGAACCGAGATGACGGCGCGGGTGTGGTGTACAGATTCGGGGAGGTCAACCTTTTCTAGCTTGCTAACGCGCTGAAAGAACTCTTGCACTCCAAAGCTGTCCTGGTAGCCCTCTTTAAGCAAGTATTCCTGAAGCTGGGATGGCAACTGTGCGGCGATATCTTCTGCCTCACCTCCGGCAAGGCGTTGTCCCAGAACGGTCAGGGTTGCCTTGATGGCGTCAAAAGCTTGACCTTCCGAAGCAAGGCGTGCTCGATTCTGCACCTGTCCGACGAATTCGTCAAACTTCATCTTCTTCTCCTTAAATCTAGCCTATCAATAGCTGTTACACATCGAGTGCGCCTGTCAGACCGGGCCTGTCAGGCCCCGAACTTGATCAGGCGTCTGGCGTTTGCCAGGGCGAGCGGCATCAGGTCGGTTGCTGGAAAGCGCGGCCCCAGCCCTCCGGCCATACAAGCCCGTTCGCCAAAGACGGCGACCTGGTCGGCGCGGCAGTATTCTGACCACAGGATGACGGGTACGGGGTGCCAACTGTGAGCCTTGAGGCGCGAAGGCGTCGAGTGGTCGCCCGTAACGATGATGACGTCCGGCTTGAGGTTCACCAGTCGCGGCACCTGGCGGTCTACCTCCTCGATGGCCTGCACCTTGCGGTTGAAATCGCCGTCCTCTCCGGCGCTATCGCTGTGCTTGGCGTGGACAAAGAAAAAATCATACTGCCCCCAATGCTCTGTCAGCACGTCTATCTCTTGGCTCATGTCGTCGGGTGTTTCCAGTACATCCATCTCCAGCAGCCTGGCTATTCCGCGATACATCGGGTAGGCGGCAATGGCGGCCCCGTGCAGGCCGTAGGCTGTGCGCACGGTGGGCCAGTCGGGCAACTGGG
>JAAYXX010000607.1 GCA_012515695.1 Chloroflexota bacterium | reverse complement strand
GTGGACTGCCCGGGGCACGCGGACTATATCAAGAACATGATCACGGGCGCGGCGCAGATGGACGGGGCAATTCTGGTGGTATCCGCGCCGGATGGTCCCATGCCGCAGACGCGGGAGCACATCCTGTTGGCGCGCCAGGTAGAAGTGCCAGCGATGGTGGTGTTCCTGAACAAAGTGGACATGATGGAAGATGAGGAACTGCTGGAGCTGGTGGAGCTGGAACTGCGCGAACTGTTGAGCAGCTTTGGGTTCCCTGGCGACGACATCCCCATCATTCGGGGTTCGGCGCTGAACGTGCTCGAGTCCAACGCGACGAGCATGGACGCGCCAGAGTATGCGCCGATTCTCGAGCTGATGCGCGCAGTGGACGAGTACATTCCGACGCCGGCGCGCGCGGTGGACCAGCCGTTCCTGATGCCGGTTGAGGACGTGTTCGGGATCAAGGGGCGCGGCACGGTGGTGACGGGCCGAATCGAGCGCGGGCGCGTGGCCGTGGGCGATCAGATCGAGATCGTAGGGCTGCGAGACAAGTCGCGGACGACGGTGGTGACGGGTGTGGAAATGTTCCGCAAGACGCTGCAAGAAGGTCTGGCGGGGGACAACGTAGGTTGTCTGCTGCGGGGCATTGAGCGCGACGACGTAGAGCGCGGCCAGGTATTGGCCAAGCCGGGGTCGATCACGCCGCACACGACGTTCCGGAGCCAGGTATACGTGCTGAAGAAGGAAGAAGGTGGCCGCCATACCCCGTTCTTTGACGGGTATCGTCCGCAGTTCTTTATTCGGACGATGGACGTGACGGGCGAGGTACGGCTGGATGAAGGCGTCGAGATGGTGATGCCCGGTGACAACGCCAACCTGACGGTAAAGCTGATCACGCCGGTGGCGTTGGAAGTTGGGTCGCACTTTGCCATTCGCGAAGGCGGCCGCACCGTGGGCGCGGGCGTCTTGACCGAAATCATCGAGTAATAGACCAGGAGGAAGGGTCCTCCCGGCAACCGCCAGTGAGGACCCGATGACCATATGGCAAAGAAGGAAAACAGAATCGTTATCACGCTGTCTTGCACCGAGTGCAAGGGGCGGACGTATACGACCGAGAAGAATCGCAAGAACGACGCGGGTCGTATCGAGTTGATGAAGTACTGCCCGGTTTGCCGTAAGCATACGGAACACCGCGAGCAGCGGTAGTACGGCCACTCCCTCATTGAGGCGGTGGTTGTAGAGAAGCAGTTGGCTGAACAGGCTGGCGCTTCTCATCGCAGGCGAGTAGCTCAATTGGCAGAGCGACGGTCTCCAAAACCGTAGGCTGCGGGTTCGATTCCTGCCTCGCCTGCCTTGGTATCTGGTCAAGACACCGTACCAGATGCAGTAGAGCGCAGATACCTATGCAGTGGCGCTCCCTATCTGGCTTACGGTGTTTCTGATTGTAGAGGTATATAGCAATGCGACTAGAGAATCCTTTCCGCACCAAGAAAGGTTCGTCAGCAGCCGACGCTTCCTCAGGAAAGGAGACGTCCGGAGGCTCTCGGCGATCCAAGACGACCAAACCCGCACCGGCGAAGAAGGAAAATCGCATCGTTCGCTATTTCAAAGAGGTGCGCGCCGAGCTGCACAAGGTCGCCTGGCCTTCGCGCCGCGAAGCAACCAACCTGACCGCCATTGTGTTGGCAGTGACGACGGTGATGAGTATTGGTCTGGGGTTGGTGGATTGGATCTTTTCCCAGCTATTCGGTTTCATTATCGGGTAGGCGCAGATCGCTTGCATTAGCATAGTTTTTGGAGATTAGGCGAGACTAACATGGAGCCTACGGAAGAGTCTCTGCATCCGCAGGGGGCCTCTGAAGACCAAGGGTACGACGAAATTGAAGAGTCTGTGGATGATGAAGAGCAGGCGCTGGTAACGCCGCGCGCCGAAGAGGGCGAGGCCGAAGACGAGCGCCGTTGGTACGTTATTCATAGCTACTCTGGATATGAGAACAAGGTCAAGAAAAATCTTGAGCAGCGCATCGACACGATGGGCATGCAGGACAAGATTTTTCGCGTGGTCGTGCCCACGGAAGAGGAAGTAGAGATCCGCGATGGGCAGCGGCGCACTAGTCGCCGACGGGTGTTCCCCGGCTATATCCTCGTCCAGATGGTGATGGATGACGAGTCCTGGTATGTCGTGCGCAATACCCCGGGAGTGACCGGCTTTGTGGGCCTGGGTGCGCGACCTACGCCGTTGAGCCAGGAAGAGGTCGACAAGATCTTGAAGCGCATGGAGCAGGAGCAGCCCAAGATCAAGGTCAGCTTCCGCGTTGGCGAGACCGTGCGGATTATCGAAGGGCCTTTTGCTGACTTTATGGGGGCAGTCGACGAGATTTACCCCGAACGCGGCAAGGTTCGCGTGTTGGTGTCATTTTTCGGGCGCGAAACTCCCGTAGAAATGGATTTTCTCCAGGTCGAGAGAATC
>JAAYXX010000606.1 GCA_012515695.1 Chloroflexota bacterium | reverse complement strand
GGTGAGTCCCTTGCTGTTCGCCAACGACCAGCTCGACCTGATCGTCCTGAGCGTTGACGAGCAGCCAGTGGCCTTCTCCTACGTCTTTCGGCTATCAAGAACGCAACTCGGCCAGCTCCTGGCCTACGACCCTGACTATTCCGCCGGCGCGCCAGCACGGGTCCTCATGGAGTTGTTCGTCCAGGAAGCGTTTGCGAATTCCACCGAGACCATAGACTTTGGTCACTACTATAGCTATAAGGAAGAGTGGGCAGATCGCCTCAAGAGCAGACTGAATATTGAGCTTTACCCTCGCCGCCCCTTGCCGCTCATCGTGTACTCGCTTTCCAACACCGCCCAATCGCTCAAATCGCGTTCCAAGCAAATTGTCCCCCTGCGCCGAGCCGTCCAGTTCGTGCGCAAGCAGCACCAAAACCTGCTTGCCAGACGGTACAACCTGCAACAAGAGCCGGACTAGTCTGGAACGCACGCGGTCGAGTGTACACAAGAGGAGTGTGATATGTTTCTTGGGAACACGCCGATATTGGCCTATCACAGCATTACCACGCCTGGCTCACCACCCACCGCAGACCCTTTGGCAATATCGGTAAGCGAGTTTGAACGGCAAATGAGTTACCTGCACGCTTCCGGTTTCAGGTGTATGTCTCTGGAAGCGATCATGAATAACTGGAATAGCGGCAAGCCCATACCGCCCAAAACCTTTGGCCTGACGTTTGACGACGGGTACGAGAACTTTGGCCGTCTCGCCTTCCCGATTCTGCAACGCTTTGGGTTCACCGCGACAGTCTTTTTGGTGACCGAACACGTCGGCAGCAAGAGCAACTGGCCGGGCGAGGCAGGCACTCCCCTGCTAACTTGGCCTCAGATACGCGCACTGGCAAAGGAAGGGATCACCTTTGGCAGCCATACATGCTGCCATCCCCGCCTTCCAATGGTATCGGAAAAGGTCGTCTGGCAAGAGCTAGTCCTGTCAAAGCGGCATATCGAAAACGAACTGGGGCAGGAGGTGCAGTTCCTCGCTTACCCCTACGGGCACTCTAGCCCAGAGGTGCGCGAGTTGGTAGGCAAAGCCGGGTACGTAGCAGCATTCGGGCAGGCAACAGGCAAGAGCGGCCCCTATAACGTATGGCGCAGAATGGCGCGCGCCGAGGAAAGCCTGCTCGCCTTCCGAATCAAAATGAGTCGCTGGCATCCGTACCCCGCATGGATTCGCCAGGAAACCCTGTTCGGGGAGCTATTACGCAGGGCCAAGCACGTTCTAGTAGGCCCATCCCGTTGGCCGCCAGCGGAATTTGCCATGTCTTCAGAAAAGTCTCAGGAGCGATGCAAGTGATGAACAGGATCGCGATAAACGAGCTGCCCGCCGCCCCCACCATTCGGCCAGCAGAAGCCCAGGCCGTCCGTGGCGAGACAATTATGTGCGTCTCGCCGCGCCGGTGGGATTCGCTCTGGCGAGATACGCAGCATATTATGTCGCGCCTGGCCCGCCATAACCGCATCCTCTATTTCGAGCCGGGGCGCAACCCCGACAAGCCGGTAATGCAAGAGTTGCTCCATAACGCGCCATACTTTTTTCAACTCCAAATGCACAATGTGGCCGAGAACCTGACCGTCATTCCCACCCCCTCTTCCCTGCCACACATTCGCCGTTACCTGCCCCCGACGGTCCACCGCTTCCTGCTGCCGCGCATCGTCGAGGCCAACGCCCGCATCCTGATTCGCCACATTCAACAGACCATGCGCGCACTGCAAGTAGAGCAGCCCATCCTCTGGCTGTACGGCCCCTACGAAGTGGGCCTCATCGGCCATTTTGGAGAAAAGTTGGTCTGTTACTTTAATTATGACGAGTTTGCCGATTTCGTGGGCAACGAGCGCGTGCGGGATATGCTCATCGCCTATGAGAACCGCCTGTGCACAATGGCAAACGTGGTCATGGCAACATCTCGCGCCCAATGCGAGCGGCGCAGACCCCTGAACCCAGAGACCTACTTTGTGCCCAATGGCGTAGATTTCGACCTGTTCCATCAAGCCCTTGACGAGGACCTGCCCCTTCCCCAAGACATTGCCCCCATCCGCCACCCCATCATCGGCTTTGCCGGGTGGATCGGCTACCACATAGACACCGAATTGCTGTGCCGAATCGCTGAGGAATTCCCCCACGCCTCCCTTGTGCTGGTAGGCCCTGACGAACTACCCCAAAATCAGGCGCGTGAGCGGCTCGGCAGTCTGCCAAACGTCTATTTCCTGGGCCAAAAGCCACACGTCGACCTGCCCCGCTACGTGCGCGCCTTTGACGTCGCCCTGATGCCCTATTCCCTCACCGGCCACATCCGTTCAGCCTACCCCATGAAGCTGCATGAGTATCTGGCGGCAGGCCGCGCCATCGTCGCCACCGACCTGCCAGAGCTGTACCCCTACGATCAGGTAGTGCGTGTAGCCAGGGATCACGAAGAGTTCCTGTATCACGTCAGCGTAGCAATGAACGACCACAGCGCCTCAGCGATAGCGGCTCGCGTCGCAGTTGCGCGAGAAAACACCTGGGACGCCCGGATACAACAAATCTATCGCATCCTACGCACACACTTGACCGACGAGGGGGAGAGCGCATGACAACGACTGTGTTGAGCTGGGTACGCCGACACCGTCGCAACGAACTGCTCGCAGAGCGCCTGGGCGCCACCTTGCACGATATCTGCTATGGGACGCAGGGCAACCTGTGGCAGGCCCCGGACAGATACCCGCTACAAGCATGGAAGACGTGGCGCGTGTTGCGCCAAGAACAGCCGGACGTCGTCCTCGCCGTCAACCCGCCCATCTTTTGCGCGCTGACAGCCTATCTGTACAGCCGCCGATATGGCGCGCAATTCGCCATCGACTCGCACACGGGCGCTTTTCACTCGATGAAATGGGGCTGGTCGGTGAGGCTACAGCGATTCCTCGCCCGCCGCGCACTCATTACCATCGCGCACAACAAATCACAGGGAGACATCGTCAAGACCTGGGGTTGCCGGTACACCGTCGTCGGCTTTACCCCCGGAACATACCCGGAGGGAGAGACCTACCCGCTGGGGGATGGCTTTCACGTGGCGGTGATCAGCAGCTTTTTGGGAGACGAGCCTGTCGATGTCGTGTTCGAGGCCGCCCGGCATCTCGACGACGTCACCTTTCACATGACGGGAGATTACCGGTTGATCGCCAGGCGACTGCTAGCCGCCAAGCCCGACAATATCCACTTGACCGGCTATATGCCCTATGCCCGGTTCGTGGGATTGGTGCGCGGGGTAGACGCCACAATGGTCTTGACAACCCGCAACCATACCCTGCTCATGGGAGGCTTTGAAGCCGTCTCCCTTGGGTCGCCACTGATCACATCCAACTGGCCGATTCTACAAGAGTATTTCTCGATGGGGACCGTCCACGTGCCCAACACAGTAGAGGGGCTGATTGAGGGCGTGCGCCGGGCGCAGCGCGAGCGCGACACATTGCGCCAGGATATCGTCCGCCTTCGAGAAAAGCTAGAGCAAGACTTTGAGCGGGGCATGGCCGAGGTCCAACAGGCCATTCGCGAGTTTGAGGCTGAACACGCTCGTCTTGATTCTGACGCCCAAGCCTGCGTGTCACAGCCCCCATTCGACACACGGGGCCGATAGGCGATATGGCTACTGCTATGGAAAGGGGAGAAGAATGAAACGTTCCAGACTGCCTTACCTGCTTCAAAAAGCGACCAACCGCCCTCTTGGAACAATGCGCGGCCTCAAAGGCATCGCCTACCTCCCCATCCGATGGCTTGCCAGATTGCTCCCCTATGGGCACAACGCCATCACCGCCGACCAGTGGCAGCAGGAATATGCCAACGGACGCTGGGACTATTTGCACCACATCGGGCAGATGGCCCGATATAGCATGATCGTCGGATACTACCAGCATTTCAAGCCAGGCGGGTCTGTGCTGGACCTTGGCTGCGGAGATGGTGTCCTGCTCTCCCGGCTCAAGCCCTTTGGCTACTCGCGCTATGTGGGTGTGGACCTGTCGCCAGAGGCCATCGCCCGCGTCACCACACGAGACGCCAACGACTGCTTGCTTGTCGCGGATATAGAAGAATACGAGCCTGACCAGCGTTTCGACGTCATCATCTTTAACGAGTGCCTCTATTACTTTGCAGAGCCATGCGAGGTGATCAAACGCTATGAGCGTTATCTGGAGCCAGGCGGCATTTTCCTGGTATCGCTTTATGTGACCGAGATGAACAGACACATCTGGAAGATGCTGGAGCGCGAATTCCTCGTGCAAGATAGCATCCAGCTAACCCACCAGTCGGGCAATGCCTGGAGGGTCCAGGCATTGCAGCCACGCCAGCAGCAGGCAAATCCTTGATAGGAGGTATTATCTTGAATGTATAGGCGAAATGGGCAGTGGCAGCGGAAATCGAGAACGTGAGGAGATAAATGGCAATGATCAAGGTCTGTATGGTCGTACACCAGTATTATGATCGTGACTCACGTGTGCGGCGATATGCCGAATCGCTGGCCAGCGCCGGCGCGCGCGTTGATGTGCTCTCCCTGCGAGAGCCAGGACAGCGCCCCGTCGAAGAGCGTGACGGCGTCCGCATTCTGAGCATTCCCATCGGTCGCCGGTACAAAACGCGAGCCAGCTATGTGATGGAATATGGCAGAGCGTTCATTCTGTTCGGCATACGTCTCCTCGAGTTATATGCCAGGAACCGCTACCATGTCATTCACATCAACAATATGCCCGATTTCCTGACGTTCACCGCGCTCATTCCCAAGCTTCTGGGTGCCCAAATAATTCTGGATATCCACGACCCCATGCCCGAGTTCTATATGTCCAAATACAAGGGCGGACAGGGCAGCATGGCCGTCCGGCTCATGCGGCTACAGGAAAGGCTATCGGCGGGCCTGGCCCAGGCCGTGATTACGGCGAACGACAACTTTCGCAAGAACCTCATCGCCAGAGGCATCCCTGCCGACAAGATCACCGTCGTCAACAATGTGGCCGATTCCAGGCTGTTCAACCGGCAGCGATACGCACAAGAATTCCGCCCACCCGACGATCAGTTTACGCTGATCTATCCCGGTACCATCGCTCCCCGCTACGGTCTCGAAGTGGCTATTCGCGCCCTGCCCATGTTGGTTGACCAGATTCCCCAGCTTCGGCTGGTCATTCAGGGCACCATGACACAGCATGCCGAGGAACTAGCCACCCTGGCAGAACAATTGAACGTGGCTCGCTTTGTCGAGTTCCGAGAAGCAGTGCCCGTAGATCAGGTTCCCAAACATATAGCCCAGGCTCACATTGGGATATACACCGCCCTCCCCGACGCGCATATGGACATCGCCACCCCCAGCAAAGTGCTCGAATACGCCATGATGGGCATACCAATCGTCGCTTCCCGACTCAAGATCATCAACGACCTGTTCGGCTCCACCGGCGTGATGATGTTCAAGCCCGGCAGCTCGCACGAATTCGCCTCTTGCATCCTGCAACTCTATCAACACCCAGAACTCCGCCAAGAGATGGTGCGTAACGTGGACATGAACTTTGTAGCCACCCACTCTTGGCGATACGAAAGCCAGAAATACATCGAGCTGCTGAACAGCCTGAGTCCGGTGGAACGGGTAGCGCTTTATGAAGACATACAAGAGGTTCAATCGGAGGAATCAAGGTGACCTGGGCATCTACAGCAAAAGGGATCACGCGTTGGGCTTTTGGCTCCATTATGTGGCTCGGAGGATACTGCTTGTGGGCAAGGCATCACGGGAACCGTCAGACGGCCCGCATCTTGTGCTATCATGGCATCAACCCATCGCCCAGAAATATGTATGCCATCTCCACAGACGACTTTGCCGCGCAGATGCGACACCTCGCCGAGCATTACACCATCCTGTCCGTAGACCACCTCGTCAACCTGCTACGCAAAGGCAGACCGCTGCCCCCCAAAGCTGTCGCCATCACCATTGACGACGGTTTTCGAGACGCCTACACACACGCCTATCCAATTCTGAACGAGCTGGCGTTACCAGCAACCCTGTTCGTGCCGGTGGACATGATCG
>JAAYXX010000605.1 GCA_012515695.1 Chloroflexota bacterium | reverse complement strand
GCCGTCGAGCAAAGGGAGCAAGAGCGGGTAGACGTTGCCTTCGAGGGCAAAGTATTTGTGTTCATTGAGCAGGAACACAAGGTTATCACCCACAGCGTGGGCGCTGAACGATGCTTTCAAGCGAGGTCTGGTTATCATACGTTTGCCTCTAGTGATATCCTTCGCGCCGCGATTCCTTCGCGCTGCGATCTAGAAGAACACGCTACGCGGGTTCAATTCGTCCTCTGTCATTGGTTTTTCAAGCCAGCCTAGCTTGACGGGCACGTCATAGAGTCTTCCGGGGCCCAAGCGCCGCCAGAAATGGCGCAGGCCGGGCACAAACACTTTGGCGACAGCCAGCCCAATGTCCGGCTGGGTCTGGTCGAGGACGAGCGTTTCGAGGCCCTGCTGGGCGGCTATTTCCACGCAGCGCTCCACGTCGTCCTTCAGGTCGTTGCTATCGTGCGGTGGGTAGTCGGAAAACTTGACGGGCGCCATCCCCTTGGCGGGGGCCAGGTAGGGCTGGTTTGCGATGGTGGCGGTTTTCCACCAATCAATAGCGCCCTGGTCAGGGAACAGATAGCGGGTTCCGCCGTCGGAAGTGTGCATCGTCACCGAGGGCATGAACTGATTGACCTCGGTGAGGGCGCGCAGTAGGGCGATGTTTGGGTCGAAATGCGCGCCAAAGCCGAGCACGATGTCCTCGACTTCTCTATCTGTTCGGCGGCAGACGGCTGCCAGCGTGGGGATGCCCAGGTCGTGCGTGCAATCCAGCACCCAGAATTCGCGGTTGATGCCTGCGTAGAACTCGCGCAACTGCTGGACGTAGGGCAGACCAAAGCTGTCCAGGTCGACGGCGGGGCGCGGGATGCGGTTATACCACCAGATCGCTATGGCGTCGCGCTCGACGAGTTCCATGAACCCCTGGAGAATGGCTTCTTCCAGCACGTTGCCCGCCGCGCTGCCGTTCGAATCGGGGCTAAAGAAGTAGTACCGTTGAAAGTCCGGGTGGCCATAGTAGCAATAGGCGGTGGGCAGGTAGCGCCATCTGTTGTGGGTCAGTGACCAGATGGGTGTCCAGTCGATCTCCTGGTTTTCGTCCAGGGGACGAGGCACGACGTGGTACTTGGTAGCGCCCTGGGTGGCGTTCCAGTGATCTCGGACGCGGTACTGCTGCTCGCTGAACAGCGTACAGGCGTTGGGGTGAATAGCGTCGGGCTGCAATGCCTTGTAGCTGCTCTTGATGCGATATTCGTTTCCCCAGAAGATGCCCGAATAGCGCTCGATGGCCTCACACAAGCCGCTAGTCTTGGCCTGCATCTCGGTTGTGCCCTTGCCGCCGCTGTGGCCGCGCAGAGATTCCTGCAAAAAGGTAAGGCTGTCGATGCCCATGGCAAAGTTGTGGCCTGCCGAGTAGGCAAAGGCCAGGCCGCGCTCATCCCGATAGAGCCGCGTCAGTCCGCTGACCGCGCCGGTGATGGGGCTGATGTGGTGCTTGTACCGCTCAAAGGTCTCCTCAGGCGAGGCGGTACGATGGCCGCCGCCCTCTTCGGTGGAGCGTTTGAGCTGGCTTTGCAGGCGCACAGGCTGTGGCGGGCGAGACTGCTTGT
>JAAYXX010000604.1 GCA_012515695.1 Chloroflexota bacterium | reverse complement strand
ATCATCCTCACGGCTTATGGTGAGCTACAGACCGCCATCGAGGCCCTGCGTCTGGGGGCCTATGACTATATGCAGAAGCCGATTCTCGACCTGACCATTCTGCTCATCACCGTGGCCCGCGCCCTGGAGCACCAGGCCATGAGCAAGCATAACGCCCGGCTTATTGATGATCTGGCCAAGGCGAATCGGGAACTGGCCTTGCGGCGACGCCAGCAGTTGAACTATATCAACTATATCGGCAAGGCTCTGTCAGCCGCGCTACAATACCAGGATGTGGCTCAACTGCTCACACAGGCCACCCTGGAATTGATCGGCTGTGATGCGGCGGGTGTTTGCCTGCTCAAGAACTCGTACAATGGGGCTTCGATAGCCATTCTGGGCGGGCGCAAACCCCTCGCCGCCGCAACAAGACGCGCACTGCTGGAAACAATGCTGCTGCGCCTGCCGGAAGAACTGCGTCCTGCTATCGACACGATCCGTATCCGCGAGTTGCCCGCGTTGGAACCCTCATCCGACCAGCCAGAAGATGATACCCAATGGCAGCATTGTCAGGGCACCCTGCTTTCCACGCGTGACGCGCCGCTCGGCGTGTCCCTGATCGCCAGCCATAGCAAGCAGACATACACCGAAGAGGCGATGGGGTTCTTTGACATCCTGGTAACGCAGGCCAGCGTTGCGCTGGAAAACGCCTATCTGTTCGAGCGGGCCAACGAACTGGCAACACGTGACGGGTTGACCGGCCTATATAACCACCGGCACTTTTTCGAGCTGCTGGAAGCCGAGATGAGCCGCGCCGAGCGGCATAATCAGCAGTTGGCCGTCATCATGGTGGACGTGGACCGCAGCAGTGGCGGCCTCAAAATGGTCAACGATACCTACGGACACCAAGCCGGAGATGAGATGCTCCGGCAGATCGCCGACTTTATCCTGCACAATGTGCGGCGCGCCGATGTGGTGGCCCGCTATGGCGGCGACGAGTTCATCATCCTCGCCCCCCAGACCGGCGCAGACGAGGCCGCCGTCCTGGGCAAGCGCCTGTGTGAGGGCCTGGCCACCAAAGAGTTCCAGGTGGGCAAAGGCGCAGTGCATATCACCGTCAGCGTCGGGGTCGCGGTCTATTGCCCAAGCTCGCGCAGCAATTCGACAGCCATCGTCAGCCTGGCCGATCAGGGTTTGTATCAGGCCAAGGAGCGCGGCGGCGGGCAGGTCTGCATCGCCTGCACGCTGCAAAACGCGGGCTGAGGCCCCATGCTTGAGCGGGTGCTTGCCCTGATCGAGCGTTACCACGGCCTGCGCCTGGATGCCAACCTGCCCGCCCTGACTCCGGGCCGGGTCGCCGTCGTCGAATCGCCGCGTCGGCTGCGGCGCGAGCAAAGCTATGCGTTCGTTCATGCGCTTTGGTGGACCTGGCTGCTGGATGGCCGCTCTGTCGTCAGCGTGCCGCCAGGAGCCGGACCCGCTGTGCAAGCAGCGATAGGCGGGGTGACAGCGATGGAACAACTCACCGACCCTGCTCTGATTCAGGTCCTACGCGTCGCGCTGGCGCCTGCCCTCGATCAGGCGGGCCTGCCCCAGCCGCGCCGCGCCTCCCACGACCTCTTTTTCGCGTGTGATGGGGCCGCCCTGTGTCCACACAACCACGGCGAGTGCCGCCGCCTGCGCGATACAGCGATCTCCCCAGCCGAGGGGCTGCATCTGCCCACCCATTGCTTCCCAGACGGGCTGGTCTATGGCGTCGTGGCGGAAAGCCAGGTCGTCTCGGTGGCCTATGCCCATCGCACCAACCTCATGGAAGAACAGGTGGCAGATTTGGGCGTCGAGACGGCCCCCGGCTACCGCAGGCGCGGCTATGCCCAAACAGCCGTGTCCGCCGTTGTTACCGAGATTGCGCGCAACGGCGGCGTAGCGTATTATTCCTGTAGCCCTGATAATCACGCCTCGGCGGCCACGGCGCGCAGCGTGGGGTTTATGCCCTATGGGCGCAACTTTGTGCTTTCATCATTGCAGGAAGGGTAGCTTTGAGCCAAAACGACGTGAATCTGTACGACGTCAACGAGTGCGTGGCGCAACTGTACGACCAGATCATAGACGACACAATGGACGTCTGCCTGCTGCGGCGCTTGATCGGCGGGCGCGGACCGCTGCGTATCCTGGAGCCGTTCTGCGGCACGGGCCGTATCCTGATCCCGCTGGCAGAGGACGGGCATACGCTGGTGGGCATTGACCAGGCGGGCGCCATGCTCCGGCGCGCAGAAGCCAAGCTGACGGCGCAGATCAGCGACCGCGTTACCCTGCTAACAGCCGACGCAACAGCGGGCGGGTGGCCCACCGGCTTTGACCTGGTGGTGCTGGGCGGGAATTGCTTCTACGACCTGGCAACCCCCGCCGAACAACAAGCCTGCATCGCCGCCGCCGCCGCTTCGCTCTTGCCCGGCGGCTACCTGTTCCTGGATAACGACCACATGGAGGGCGAGTTGGCCGAGAGTTGGCGCCGTCCAGGGGTCAACACCGGCAGCTTTCCCACAGGCACCTGTCCAGATGGCACGCGCCTGGAAGGACGCATGGAAACCATCTGGTACGACGCCCCCCGCCGACTGGTGCGCTTGCGTCGGGGCGTCACCATCACTTTTCCCGATGGTCGCGTGGTAGATCGGGAGTGGGTCCAGCAAAAGCATCCGGTCAGCGTGGACGAGATTCGGGGCTGGCTTGCAGAATATGGGTTCGTGGTCGAGCAGATGTTGGGCGATCACGCCGGAACCCCTTACACAGACCAGTCCACCCGCGCCACCTTTTGGGCCAGGAAACAGCCATAGGCGCACTTGCTCAAGGCCCCGCAACCGCAGGGCCATCAACCGCGCCACGCCTTGACCGGCGGGCGCCATATCGAGCATCCGGTTTTCCGCTTCGAACGCTCGTCGTACGCATTGGGTCAGGTTTCACAATCACACCAATCTTCAGGAGGCCGAGATGTCTGACAAAATCCGTCTGGGTATCATCGGAGTGGGCCAAATCGGCAAGCACCACATAAAACGCTACCAATCCATTCCAGAAGCCGAGATCGTCGCCGTGGCCGATGTGCGCGAGGACGAAGCCCAACGGGTCGCTCAGGAGTTCGGGATTCCTTACGTCTATACCGACTATCGTGACCTGCTCGACCGCGAAGACATTACCTCGGTGGACGTCTGCCTGCACAACCGGCTACACCGCCCCGTTACCGTGGATGCGTTGCAGGCAGGCAAGAATGTCTATTGCGAAAAGCCCATGTCATGGACCTACCAGGAAGCCAAGGTCATGCGCGACACAGCCAGGGCCACTGGCAGAATGCTCCATATCCAGCTTTCCACCCTGTATGCACCGACCACCCGCGCAGCCAAACGCCTGATCGACGAGGGCCACCTGGGCGAGCTGTATTACGCCAAGGCCAGCCACTACCGCCGCCGGGGTCGCCCCTTTGTGGACGGCTATGGCACACAGGCGTTCGTCAACACCTCTACCTCCGGTGGCGGCGCGCTGCTGGATATGGCCGTGTATCACATCTCCCGCATCCTCTATCTGCTCGGCAACCCGGAAGTGCTGACCGTCTCTGGCTCCACCTACCAAAAGCTGGACAATATGTACCCCGACCGGCGAGAGATCAGCAAGTATAACGTCGAGGAGCTGGGCATGGCGGTCATTCGCCTGGCGGGCGGCGTCACCTTTTTCATGGAAGAAGCGTGGGCCATCCACTCGGAGCGGCTGGAGAACGACTATCTCTACGGCAGCAAGGGCGGCCTGCGGCTGGACCCGCTCTACTACTATACCACGCTGGGCGACGTCGAGATGGACGGCTCTTTTGATGTTGAGGGGACCGACTGGCGCTGGCACCAGTGCGACCCGACGACGGCGTACTATGACGACTCGCAGGCGCATTGGATTGCGGCGCAATTGGGCCGCGTACCCCTGCTCGACACCGCCGGTATTGCCCTGAACACGGCCTTTATCACCGAGGGCATCTATATCTCTGGCCACCTGGGGCACGAGGTATCCGCGCAGGATATCGAGCAAGCCGCCCCCGGCCTGGGCCGCGTCTAGCCTGAAACCCTGCTCGCCCGGCGCAACCGGGCGAGCAGGCGCCTCGCTCAACAGACCCCCTCCCAACGGCGGGCAGGGCGCGCGATGCCTGTCCGCGCCACACCGTTGTGCGTGTTCACCCTGTCAAGGCATCATCTGCCCGCGCCCCAATCGTAACATTTCCGTGAAAATCAACCGTCGGATTATTGACCTTCTGGAACATTGGGAGTATAATAAGGATCGGAGTTATCAGATAAAATGGTGGCGGGATGCGGCAAAATACATCAGCGTGCACTCAACTCGGTGACTATGCTTTCCCAGTGGGATAGACGATAAGCCGAGCTTTTTCTTTTATGGCAAAAAATCTGTTCTACGCGGAGAAATACGTCCCAGAACTTGACCGCCGTCAGTCACTCATCTAAGGCTTTGACCTACACATATAATGAAGGGGAGAGGCCAACACAGATGTTGGAGAAAGTACTGCAAAGCGCAAAAGCACGGGGCTACATCACAGGCGAGGAGGTACTTAATCTCTATCCAAACGTAGAACATCAGGTTTCCCAGATTGATGAACTGTTTGCTCGATTGATTGATGAAGGCGTCACAATCCTGCTCGATGACGAAGGCCAGCAAGAAGCAGCTGACTCTGACCAGGATGTGGATATGGACGCCGAACCCGAGTCCGACGAAATTGAGCTGTTGGAACTCGAAGAAGAGGAAGACCCCCTAACCAGATCCAAGACCCGCGTTGACCTTGACGATATCTCCACCGAAGATACTGTAAGCCTATACCTCAAACAAATGGGCCAGACTGCCCTGCTCACCAGCGCCGAAGAGGTGCTGCTGGCTCGCCAGATCGAGGATGGCGACAAGGCAAAAAACCGTCTGCGCGATACCACTCTTTCAGAAGATGCTCGCGCCAAACTGCGTGATGTGATGGATGCTGGGGAACAGGCTCGCACAAAACTGGTAGAAGCCAACACTCGCCTGGTAGTCAGTGTAGCCAAGAAATACCTGGGCCAGGGCGTGCCTTTCCTGGACCTCATCCAGGAGGGGAATATCGGCCTGATGAAGGCCGTCGAAAAGTTTGATTATCACCGTGGTTACAAGTTCAGTACCTACGCTACCTGGTGGATTCGCCAGGGCATTACCCGCGCGCTCGCCCAACAAAGCCGGTTGATTCGCCTGCCAGTGCATGCTGGGGATCAGATCAGGCGCATCTACCGCGTGGCCGAGCAACTCGAACAGGATACCGGACGCAAGCCCACACCGGAGGAAATCGCCGAACAAACCTGCATCCCGATGAACAAGGTGGAGCGCCTGCTGCGCATCTCTCGCTATCCCGTTTCGCTGGAAAAGCCCATCGGGGACGACGGGGACACCGAGTTCGGCGATTTTATCGAGGACGACGATTCGCCTCAACCGACGGACGTCGCCCACCAACAACTGCTGCGCGAAGCCCTGGAAGAAGTCATGGGCGCGCT
>JAAYXX010000071.1 GCA_012515695.1 Chloroflexota bacterium | reverse complement strand
GGCCTGGGCGGTAACTGTGGCTCTGAAATTCGCCTGGGCCATCCCGACGAACCCGCCAGTGCAGCGAGCGCTCTTTGGTGCGCTGCCCGAAGGGCTTGCCAGCCTGTTGTTCTATGCATACGTCGGCTTGCTCACGGGAGTTTTCGAAGTGGCCCTCGTATGGTTGGTGATGCGCTATACGCGGCTGGGACGCGTGCGCTGGGAGCGGGCGTTGAGCTTTGGCATCGGGTTCGGTGCGATAGAGGCGCTGCTGCTGGGCGCTAACTCGTTGCTCCCCGTGGTGACGGCCCTGGTCGCACCCACCCTCTACCCACCCGAACTGCAAGCGCAGTTGGCCCTCCTGAATAACGTGTTGTTTGGGTTCGCGCCAGTCGTGGAGCGTTTGGCCGTCGTGATGGTGCACATCCTTTGCAGCGTGCTGATTTTCTACGGGGTGGCGAGGAGCGAGTCCCGCTGGTTCTGGCTGGCCCTGGCGTTCAAGAGCGCGTTGGATACGGTGGCAGCCTTTGGGCAGTCTTGGGACATGGCGGTGTTGTGGAAGCTCTGGACTATCGAGGCGGCGATGGTCCTGTTTGGGGTCATTGGCTGGATGGGTACCCGCTGGGTAGCCGAACGATACCCGGCTGATGCGGCACATGCCGGGGCACATGTCATCGCAGTAGCAGATGGAGGAAACCAGTGAACTCTCGCGAGCGGGTGCTATTGGCGATTCAACATAAAAAGACGGACCGCGCCCCGGCAGACTATGAGGCGCACCAGGAAGTGACAGACGCGCTCATCGCCAGACTGGGCGTGGCTGATCGTGAAGAACTGCTTCAGGCGCTGCACGTGGACATGCGGCGCATCTGGTTCGACTACTACCAGCCAGAAACCGGCCCCGACGCCGACGGCTATATGCGTACCATGTGGGGGGTTCGCTACCGGGATGTAAACCCCGGCGACGGCCAGCCCAACTGGATCTCGCCCTTTGACGAGGATACTACTGTCGAGGACGTACACGCGCACCCCTGGCCCGACCCGGCGGCGCTGGACTATACGACCATTCGCCCGCAGTGCGAGCGGTACTATGGGACATACGCGACCTATGGCGCGCCGTGGAGTCCCTTCTTCCACGAAGTCGGCTGGCTGATTGGGCAGGAGCGGTTCTATGTGTGGATGGGGACCAAGCCAGAGGTAACAGAGGCGATCATCCAGCATGTGGTGGACTATGAGGTGGAGGTAACGCGCCGCTTCCTGGAAGCAGCGGGCGGCATGTTGGACATTACCTATTTCGGCAACGACTTTGGCACGCAGCGGGGGCTGTTCATCGGTCCCCGGATGTGGCAGCGCTTTATGCGGCCCTATCTCAAGCGGTTCTTTGACGTGAGCCACGCTTACGGCTGCCAGGTGATGAAGCATTCCTGTGGCGCCGTGCGCGAGATCATCCCCTACTTTATCGAGGACGGCGTGAACATCCTGGACCCGGTGCAGGTGCGGGCCGAGGGGATGGGGCTGGCCGGACTGGTGCGCGACTTTGGCGCCCGGCTGACCTTCCACGGCGGGGTGGATACCCAGCACACGCTGCCCTTTGGCACGACGGAGGATGTACGCGCCCAGGTGCGGGGGTATCTGGACGTGACCCGCGAGCGTGGGGGGTATATTCTGTGTGGGAGTCAGGAGTTCATCGAGGATATTCCGCTGGACAACATTTTAGCGATGTATGACGAGAACGTTCGCTATCACGGGTGAGTGGAGGGGAGCGTGCTGCAGTATCGACGGGCGACCCTGGCGGACGTGCCCCTGTTGGCCGAGTGGAACCGCCAGCTTGTTCAGGATGAGGGGCATCGCAACCGGATGACGCTGCCCGAGCTAGAGGAGCGCATGCGTGGGTTCCTGGAAGGGGAATACACGGCCATCTTGTTCGAGCAGGAGGGTGTGCCCGTGGCGTATGCGCTATATCGCCAGGATGCGGATTCGCTCTACTTGCGGCACTTTTTTGTGGAGCGGTCTCGCCGTCGCCAGGGGATTGGCCGACAGGCAATGGCGCTGCTGCGCGGGGAGATATGGCCGCCGGATGCGCGGGTCACCGTGGAGGTGCTGGTACACAACCGGGCGGTGCATGCATTCTGGCGGTCTGTGGGGTTCCAGGATTACGCGGTGACGCTGGAACTATTGCCCTGAGCGTCAGGACAGTATCCCAAGAGAAGCAGGTAACTCGGAGGGCGGCGGTCAAAGCTGGTGCCGTCGGATGGTTGAGGTTGTGGGGTCATATACTCCCCAATGGGAGCATATGACCCCGTTCTGGTATTTTCCGCTTTGCGGCATAGCAGCGACGAGGGCGTTCCCACGGGGGATGATGGGAATACGACGGTGATCGTATTCTTTTTTTATTTGACATGAATTTGGAGAAAACCCCCAAGCTTTTCGTTCTCCTGCCACTATATAGTTAGAAGCGTATGAAGAGGGGTGACGGCGTGGACGGTGGACAATTCGAGCAGATGATCCGAGACTATTTACCTCAGATACTTGGCTGGGCAGTCAAAAAGGCCGGGAGCAAGGATTTGGGGGAGGAACTCGCCCAGGAGGTGTTTGTACAGTTCTTTTCCGCCGTGTCCAAGGCTGACCGTGTTGACAAGCCGGAAAACCTGTTGTGGAAGGTGGCGCATTACTGCTGGTGCAATCATCTGAGGAAACGCGCCAAGCAGGCGGCCTGGACCGAACTGAACGAAAACCTGCCCGATAGCGCGAATTTCGTGCATGACCTGATATCCGAAGAAGACCAAGTCTCAAGGATAGCAGCAATGAGGCGCGAGATCTCGAATCTGAGCCGCTTGCAGCGTGAAGCGATGATCTTGCATTACCTCGAGGGCTTGTCTGTAGCGGAAACGGCAAAAAGGCTCGGCACCACCGAAAGCGCCGTTACGTGGCATCTCTTTGACGCTCGAAAAAAAGTAAAAAGGGAGATGGAGAGCATGAGCGCAAACACAGACTATGTGTACCGCCCCGGCAGGCTGGGTATCGGTTATTCTGGTGACGGCGGCCCGGACCCGGATGTAAAGTTCGTCAAAAACAACCTTATCCGCCAGAATCTCTGTCTGCTTTGCTACCGCAATCCAAAGAGCATTGATGAACTGACCGAACTGACAGGTATTCCCAAGCCGTACCTTGAATACGACCTGGATTGGCTGCATGATCGCGAGTTCCTGACGCGAGAGGGCAAAAAGTACGCGACAGCTTTTCCCATCATCAGCCGCCGTCATATGCAGGATATCGGCACACTGTACCGGGATACCCGCCCGGAGTTGATTGATAGAATCATCGCTTATCTCTGGGGGCATGAGCAGGCCATCCGCGACATTGGCTTCTGGGGTTCGCAATTTCCGACAGAGCGCCTGATGTGGGCGATTATTACCATGTTCATCAGCTTTGTCAGCAGGAACAGCCCGCTTCTCACCAGGCTGAAGAGGATGGATGACCGCCCGATCAGGCCGGACGGAGGGCGCTACATTATCATGGCCGTAGACCAGTCTGAGGGGCAAGAGATGGACCCGAACGGGTATCAGGGTGAAATCCTTTGGGGCGGATACTGCGGGATCATGTCCGATAGTTGCATCCCAGGCAGCACGACAGACAGCTATTATTGGCTGGGGGTCAACAGTTTTTCCGGCGCTGACTACCACCCTGAGATAGCTACGTCGCATGGCTCTACAAAAAAGCTGCTTCACTGGATTTACACCTCTGTGCAGGAGCCGTGGTTTTCGCTCGACAAACTGGAGCCTCATGGCAAAGAAGCCCTCGCGGAAGCCGTAGCCGACGGACTGATTACCAAAGATGGCGACAAATACGTTCCCAACTTTATCGTCTTTACTCAGGAGCAGCTTGGTAGACTCCGAGAGGGGATCTACCGCCCGTTGCTGGAGCAGATCGAACCAGTATTTGAGAAGCTGGGCGTAAAGATATCGGCTATGCACAAAGCCGATTTCCCCAAGATCAACAAGAGCTATGTGGACTATCACACCTATGTTGATCTCTGGGATTTCGGAATCTATTTGCTGATGTACGCAGCGCAAGACGGCAAGCTCTGGATGCCGCCCACCCCTGAGCAGGGCGTGCCGCTGACATTGGTTATTATCCAATAGGTTCGGGAATGCACCCAACAAACGAGAACGGATGCCTCGTCATGGGGCATCCGTTCTCGTTTGCTATGCGTTTCATACTTGTCCATTCGCGCCGGGCATCCGCTTGTGATGGGCATGCGTTTATTCGCCGAGCGGCAGATGCAACTAGGCGCGCTGATCGTTGACCTCCAGAACATAGTCTCCCGCCGGAACGCCCTCTACATCCAGTTCGATCACCTCTTCAAAGGAGACGATTGCCTGTGTACACATGGCATCCTCTGGGCGCACGGTGGTGATGGAGATGATGAACCTGTCACCCACTTGCGCCGTGTTGATCTCGTCAATCTTGGTGCAGCCATCTCGCAAATAGCCCCGCACGACAATCGGTACCACATTCGGGTTGGACGGCTGCTGCACTTCGATGCTCTCGACGTCCGCCAGGTCAGTGACTGGCTTGGGTTCGGGCTGTCTGGGCAAGTCGTCGGTGGTGGGGCGACCTGCCGGCGTCTCGCCGTCGGTGGGAGTCGTGGGTGGCTCGGTGGGCAGGATATTGTCCACCGCCAGCGTGAACGTGTCTTCGGTGCCGTTCACGTTCACCGTATAGGTTCCTGCTTTGAGTCCGACCACGGGCAGAGAGATGCCCTCCTCGAATGGCACGTCCTTCTTGCTGCACCTCGTATCTGCCGAGCGCGCCGTCGTGATGGTCACGGTGAATGTGTTGCTCTCGAGTTCGGTGTTGACAGTGTCAATGGTCGTGCAGCCGTCCGGCAGAGTGCCCCGCGCAATGACCCGCACCTGGACCGGGAAGGACTCGAGAATCATGATATCAATGCTATCCACGCTCGCTTCTCCCGCTTGCGGATCGTCTGCCGACGCTGACGGCGCACAGCCAGCCAACGCGATAATGGCAATCAACAGCAGTACCCCTATCAGATATCGTTTCATCGCTCTATCTTCCTTTCCTTATTCTGCCCTATAGACGCATGGTAACCGAAGAGGGTTCCCCGCGCATAGCCGCTCAAGCGGGTTGCGATTTACCTTGCCAACGCGTAACATAGGCGAGGGATGTGGCGATATACACTCATCCTTCGCCATCAGCATCATCGGGAGGAGCATTCGTGCAAGTACTTGGGATTTGTGGCAGTCCCCACACCGGGGGGAATACGGCTTTTGCTCTGCGGCACGCCCTGAGCGTGCTGGCCGGAGAGGGGATAGAAACAGAGTTTATCTCGCTGGCAGACAAGCGGATCAACCCATGCAAAGGGTGTTTCCATTGCCGCCAGGGGACGTGCATCCAGCAGGACGACGACATGCCCGTCATTCTGGACGCGATGTTGGCGTGCGATGGCCTGATTCTGGCATCGCCCGTCTATATGGGGATGGTCACGGGCCAGATGAAGGTAATGATGGACCGCACAGTCATTTTCCGGGCGGGCGGCAGATTCGCGTTGACGGGCAAGATCGGGGCGGGCATTGCTTGCGGCGGATTCCGCAACGGCGGGCAGGAGCTGACGCTGCAAAACATGCAGACCTTTTTCCTGCAACAGAATATGTTTGCCATCGCCGACGGACCCGGCTATAGCCATTCGGGGGCGGCGATTGTAGGGCGGGCCGCCGAGGATAGCGTGGGTCTGGAGACGGTGGAGAACCTGGCTCGCCACATGGCCCGCTCGTTGCGGGGCCGCTGACCGCGAGCGATAACGACATCACTCATCATACCAGGAGGCAACCAATGACGGCAAGATTTCGTGCACTGGCTCCGGGGCAGGTGCAGTTGCTCCCCAGCCTGTTTCAACAACGCTTTGAGCTGAACCGGCAATACCTGATGAGCCTAAAAAGCGAGGCGCTGTTGCAGAATTTTCATCTGGAGGCGCGGCTACGGCAGGTATCTTTTCGCGTGCGGCTACACGGCGAGCCGGGGTGTGGCGATGACTGGCATTGGGGCTGGGAGTCGCCCACTTGCCAGGTACGGGGGCACTTTTTAGGGCATTGGCTCTCGGCGGCGGGGCGCACCTACGCCAGCACTGGCGATGCGGCGATCAAGGCCAAGGCCGATGCGATCATCGCCGAGTTGGGGCGCTGCCAGGAGCGCAACGGCGGCGAGTGGGTGGGGTCTATCCCGGAAAGCTATCTCCATTGGACAGCCAAGGGGCAACCTACCTGGGCACCGCAGTATGTGCTACATAAGACCCTGATGGGCCTGTACGATATGTATGCCTATGCCGGGAACGAGCAGGCGCTGGATATAATGACCAAATTCGCGCGCTGGTTCTACCGCTGGACGGGGCAGTTCACCAGGGAGCAGATGGACAACCTGCTGGACGTAGAGACGGGCGGCATGTTGGAAGCATGGGCGAACCTGTACGGCGTAACGGGTGACCCGCACCACCTGGAACTGGTGCGGCGGTATGATCGGCCCCGGCTGTTCGAGCCATTGTTGGCGGGCAAGGATGTGCTCACCAACATGCACGCGAATACGACCATCCCCGAAGTGCAGGGAGCAGCGCGGGCCTATGAGGTCACAGGGGAAGAACGCTGTCGCGAGATTGTCGAAGCCTATTGGCGTTGCGCTGTTACGGAGCGGGGCGCTTTTTGCACGGGCGGACAGACCTGCGGTGAAATCTGGACGCCGCCGTTCACGATGGCCGCCCGGCTGGGAGACAAAAACCAGGAGCATTGCACCGTCTACAACATGATGCGGCTGGCTGACTATTTGCTGCGGTGGACGGGCGACCCGGCCTATGCCGACTATATCGAGCGGAATCTGTACAATGGCGTGCTGGCGCAACAGAACCCGCGCACGGGCATGATCTCGTACTTTTTGCCGTTGGAACCGGGCGCGCAAAAGCTGTGGGGGTCGCCCACCAACGACTTTTGGTGTTGCCACGGCTCGCTGGTGCAGGCCCACACACTACATAACGCTTACACGTACTATGCGGCGGAGGATGGGCTGGCTATCTGTCAGTATGTGCCCAGTGAACTGACGTGGGAGTATGAGGGCACGCCGATCACCGTCCGGCAGACGTTTGACCGGGAGGCTGGCGGCAGATGGTTCTGCGATGGCGGGGCTGCCAATCGGCCTCTGCGCTGGATCATTGATATCAGCGTGCAGTGCGCGGCCCCTGTCGAGTGCGCGCTCAAGCTGCGGCTGCCCTGGTGGCTGGCTGGTAAGGCGACCATTGCCGTGAACGGGGTTGAGCAGCCGGTAGAGGGCACGCCCGGCACGTTTGTGGCACTCCGGCGCACGTGGCAGCAGGACACTGTCCGGCTGGAACTGCCGATGGCGGTGACTACCTGCCCACTGCCCGACGCGCCAGACGTGATGGCATTCATGGAAGGGCCGGTGGTGCTGGCGGGGCTATGCGACGAGGAGCGCACACTGTACACCGACGCGGATGACCCGGCGGCGCTGTTGGTTGCGGACAATGAACGGGAGTGGGGCAACTGGCTGCGCGGGTATAGGGTGACGGGCCAGGAGCGTGGTTTGCGCTTCAAGCCGCTCTACGAGATCGTGGATGAACGGTATACCGTCTATTTTCCCATTCGCCGACGCTGACGTCGAGTGATGGGGTGACAAGGGGCGAGCCGCCCGAAGGGAGTGCCCATGATGGTCACGAGCCTTTCGCTGCTGATTCTGGTTTCTGCCCTGTGGACGATTCAGGCCAAGTACAGAGGTCTTGAGCGGCACGAGTATGTCGCCAAACCGCTGACGACGATCCTGATTCTGCTATTGGCTGTGACGAGGGACGGCGCGGGCGACCCCTTTTACCAGGCCGCCATTGTGGTGGGGCTGGGGTTTTCCCTGGCGGGTGATGTCTTTTTGATGTTGCCGGGGGATCGCTTTGTGCCCGGCCTCGCCAGCTTTTTACTGGCGCATCTAGCTTATATTGTTGCCTTTACCAGTGGCGGGATGGGGCTGTCTCTGGTGTCGCTGGCCCCATTTCTGCCGCTGATGGCGGTGATGTATGGCGTGCTCGCCCCACACCTGGGGGAGATGAAAGTGCCCGTGCTGCTCTACGAGGTCGTCATCATTGCGATGGCGTGGCGTGCGTGGGCGCGGTGGGCGCAAACCGATGACACGGCGGCGTTGCTGGGGGCCATTGGGGCGGTGTTGTTCGTGGCGTCCGATGCGGCGCTGGCTGTGAATCGCTTTGTAGGGCGATTCAAGGCGGTTCACGCCCTGGTGTTGGGCACTTATTTCTGCGCCCAGTGGCTCATTGCCCTGTCCATCTGAGCGCGTGGGTAGGTCCCGCCTGGGACTGAATGTCCCAGGCGGCGGGAGAAGGAAACCCACTAAAATGGGCTTAGTATCGTATAATGCGTTTTAATGCACTTTTGTTTACACCAGCCCAGCACTGAAAGTGCTGGGCTGGAAAGTGAACACCCTTGCCCCGTGGAAGGAGATTGGACCGTCGCCATCCTTGGCGGCTTGCAATTATGCCGGCTGGAAGCCGGCGGTCCAATGATGCTGGCATATCTAGCAATGGCTGTTACCGAGCTATTTTTTTAAAACTCGTTATGCGTTCGCATGTGTAAGGAGGGAGACATACGGCAGTTCGGTTTCGGTGGTTAGGGGTAGCTGGAATTGAAGTGCGGGCCGGGGGAGAGATGTTGGCAATTGACCCCTACTTTACCCGGATCCCTTTTCGCAAAATGTGGGTTGGGCGGGTGCGCTCGGATGCGCGGCTGGTCGCTGAAAAGATGCGGCGCTGCGATTGGGTGCTGGTGACGCACGCGCATTTCGACCATTTGCTGGACGTGCCGGAGGTGGCCCGGCAGACGGGGGCGACGGTCTGCGGGTCATACAACACCTGTCGCCTGCTGGCGGCGCTGGGGGTTCCGCCGGGGCACTTGCGTGAGATCAGGGTGGGGGATCAGCTAACGCTGGGGAGCTTTCAGGTAACAGCGTTGAAGGCTGACCATATCCCCACGCCCGGCTTTACGGCGGGGCCGCTGCCGCGCAATCTGTACCCGCCACTGCGCGCCCGCGACTATCGGATGGATGGACACCTGTGCTTTCTCCTTCAGGTGGAGGGGTATCGCCTGTTGACGGACACGGGCAAGTGCGTGACGTCGGCGCTGCCTGCGGATGTGTGGTTTCCGAACCTGCTAAAGCGGGCCTCGCTGTATCCGCCGCTTTTGCAGCGGGTGCAGCCCCGGCTGATCGTGCCGGTCCACTGGGATAACATGTGGCGCTCGCTGTCGAGGCCGGTGCGCCCGCTGTTCACGCCTCCCCACAGAAGGTTGCGGCTGCTGCCGCGCTCTAACCTGTATAGTTGGGCGCAGATGATCGAGCGGATGGCGCCCGATGCGCGGGTGTTGCTGCCGGAGGTGTTTCAGAGCTATACGCTGGAGCGGCTGCTAGGGCCTGCTGAGGAAGGCGGGTTGCGGTAGGCGCGGCTATGGACCGCCAGCATCGTTGCTGGCATATCCCGTGAGCCGCCAGGATGGTGGTGGTCTGGGAGAGGGATGGTCCTGTGGGTGCGGTATAGATGTAAATACTAGAGTATCTTTCAGCAGATCCAAATGATACTATATTGTGTATGGATTTATTTTGCTATTGTTATTTTTGATAAACCAACAAGCTAGATTAGTGCTTATTCTATGATGTACGTCACATTTTGACCATACCTGCCTCGTGCTTTAGTAAATACTCGTGTTCTTCACATAAAAGTCTCTCAATTTCTTTAATGTCCTCTGTGGTGATATTTGGTATTTCAAGCGCATAAGCGCCACAATGCGATTTGGTCTCACCGTCAGGAAAAGTGCATGAATAAACATGCGTATCAGGTTCGCCGCCGCAGAAACTGCAACCGTTTTCTGTACAACGTGGTACTCTACTTGGATATTTGATAATCGCCTCGCGGACAATGTCAGTGAACCTTTGCGAATAATCTCTGCAAGCTGAGAATCTCAAGGCAAAAAATGGCGAGTGCTCGTTATTACGCTTTATGCCCATTTTCGCTATTTGCTTGTT
>JAAYXX010000603.1 GCA_012515695.1 Chloroflexota bacterium | reverse complement strand
TCCTGTAGCCATTCACCTCGCTTTTTTCCGTGACAATCAAATGTTAGTGCCATTGGCCAAGGATGGCGGCGGTCCAATGGGGGCGGGGGCGGGAAAGCGGTTTGCTTTACACATTGTATATTCATCGAATCTAGGGGAATAAAGCGCAATTTATGGGCACTTTACAGTAGAGGGGGGAGGCGAATGCTAGAATAAGGCGTGTGATAGGATTGCTACATGTTACTTTCCGCCCCCGGTGGGCGGTTGGTGCGCTGGATGGCGATTCTAGCCCACTGACTCGTCACAGATACACCTCAACAGTCCACGATGCGGATAGGGAATAGCGATGGATAGAACCAGAATCCTCAAGTGGTTGGTTTTCCTGACGATTGTGATCACACTGCTGCTGGCAAATAACCTGGTCGTCCAGGCCGGGACGACCTCGCCGATGAACCTGAGCGGCGACGCGTCTGGCGTCCAGGAGCCGCGTCGGGTTGGGCCCGCTGAGGCAGGCGCGGCTGCCGCTGACCCGGAGGGGCCGTCCCCGTCGTATTTCCCTCCTGGGCAGCAGCCCACGGTAGTGCCCATCATCTACCGCTTTTTCGATTTCGGCAACGACTGGCAGAACCTACGCCCTGAACTGGGGCCGATTGGGTCTATCCACTATTGCTTGTGGGAAGAGATCAACCCCGCGCCCGGCGTCTACAACTGGGCGCACATTGACGCGCAACTCAACCGAGAGCACAATTTAAAGGTCACGATGCTGAATGGGGAAGTGATCCCCAAGCCGGTTCAGATTCAGATTATCCCCTATGTCTCGGATTTTCCCAACTGGCCGGGTGTGCTGTTCTACGATGCCACTCCGAAATGGGTCTATGACAAGATTGACCAAGAGAACCCCAACAATCCGCGCCCTGTGGTCAACGGGCGCAAGGTGGGCTATCTCCTGAAGGACAATGATTATGGCGCGTATGCCGTCATGCCCATGTACGACAACGCCACCTGGCGCGAGGCGTATTTCGAGTGCGTGCGAGAGTTTGGGAAACGCTTTGGCAACCATCCTCAGGTGGACTCGGTGGTGGTGACGACTGGCCTGGACGGGGAAACCCAGCCCATCAAGGATTACCAGGGCAACTGGAACTCGATTGTGGACGCGACTATCCCCGGCCTGTTGTTCAACTTTCAACGCTATGTGCTGTGGACGATAGACGCCTATCGGGAGGCTTTTCCCAACAAGCCGATTTTCATCAACAACGCGCCGGGCGGCAGCGGCACGCGCAAGAGCGCCTCTGACTATGCAGCCAAAAAGGATCCGCCGGTTGGCATCAAGCACGCGGGCATGTGGGTGGACCTGGTGGGCCACCAGGGCTATGGCACATACACCGGCTCGTGGGATATGGTGCGGGCCTATTCGATGACGGTGCCCATCTTTCTGGAATCGCCCTATGGCTTTGGCGGTGAGGAGTTGAAATACTGGTCATTGCTGGCGGGCCTGCACTATCACCCGGACGCCATTGACCTGCACCCCGAATACCTGAACGTCGTAAGCCCCGAAATGTTGCGCTGGACGAGCGCCCATCTGGGGGTGTCCATTGACAATACCCCCTCCGTATGGACGGCCCTGCGCGATACGGAATATGAGCCGACGATGTGGGGCGGCGGTGGCTGTTCGGGGCATATGGGCGACTGGACCTTTTGGTTGACGCGCAAAGAGCTGTCGGGGGGCGGCACGGTGCGTATCTGGCGCGAGGACCTGCCCTCTGCGGTGCGCGATCACATCTATTCCCGGCAGGCGCGCCGCACCGACCAGGCCAACGGCCAGCAGTATATCTACCTGGATATTGACGACGGCTACCCTTATCTGGCTCACAAGCCGATCAGCGAGGAAGGGGGCAATGTCTCGTATTCGGTGCGCGTCATATTCTTGAACAAAGGGACGGATACCCTTTCCCTACAGTACAAGAACTATGACGGACAGGTCGTGTCCAAGACTTTGAAAAAGGGCGCGGCCCTGGGGCCGGTCAATAGCTGGATTGATTACACCTTTACCCTGCGCGACGCCTACCTCGACAACAACATGGGCAACGGCCAGGCCGATTTCCGGCTGTCGTGCAACGGCGACGGCGACGAGATCGTGCACTTTATCGAGGTGTCGGGCAGTTGGGGCGAGCCGCCGACGCCGACGCCCAGCCCAACGGCTACGTCAACGCCGACCCGCACCAACACGCCGACCAACACCCCCACCCCGACGTCGACCTTTACGCCGACCAATACCCCCACGCCCACCAATACGCCCACGCCGATTCCGGTGCAGGCGGCAGCAGTGGCGGACACCTGGCTCAGTGCGGCGGACCCGGACGGCAACCATGGCGGCGAAGGTACGCTGACCGTGGACGGAAGCGGCCAGTCTCGCGCTCTGCTGCGCGTAGACCTGGGCGAGATTCCGGCGGGCGCGGGCATTTCGCAAGCCATCTTGCGCCTGCGGGCGACAGGCCCCGCGAGCAGTGAAATGAGCGTACACCTGTACGGCCTGCGTCGCCCCTGGAGCGAGGCGGAGGCGAGTTGGAACGCTGCCAGTTCCGGAGAGTTGTGGGCCGTGGCGGGCGCGGACGATCCTTCTCGTGACCGGGATGAAGCGGCGCTGGCTTCTACCGTGGTCAGTGGCGGCGAAACATGGTACGAATGGGACATCACCGAACTGGTGCAGAGTTGGTGGCGGGGCGAGCGGGAGAACTATGGCCTGATGCTGATGGGAGCGGGCGACGAGGGCATTGATCTGGCCTTCTCATCTCGCGAGGGAGCCTATCCGCCGCAGTTGATCTATCGCTACCAGCCGCCGACGGCGACGCCCACCCCCACCAACACGGCGACGCCCACCCCGTTGGTTACAGACGGGCCATCGCCCACACCAACGCCGACCTTTGCGCCGACGCCGACGCCCATACCGGGGAGCCTGTCGGTTCAGCCGCAGAGCGACGCATATATCAGCCAGTGGTTCCCGAACAACAACTTTGCCGGGGAAAAAGAGCTTATTGTGCGGCAGGGGGATATTGTGGCTTCGCTGCTGCAATTCGACCTGAGCGCGATTCCGGCGGGGACCGAGATTCATGGGGCCTATTTGATGCTATACGCCCATGACCGCAGCAACACCGGCAGCCTGTACACTAATGTCTACAAGGTGCGGCGGCCCTGGACGGCTGAGGCGGCGACCTGGCAACGGGCCAGCCAGAATGTGGCTTGGACGCAGGCGGGCTGCAATGGCGAGGGGTCGGACCGCGACCAGATTCAGCAGCAAACGCTGATGCTCAACGCCGCGAATTACTGGTTCACCTATGATATTACCAGTATGGTGCGCGACTGGGTGAACAACCCGGCGGACAACTATGGGCTGATCCTGAAGGGGTTTGGCAACACGTCGGTGCAATATCACTTTGCTTCGACGGAATGGCCAGACCCGGCGTTTCGGCCCCGGCTGGTGATCAGTGCGGGCGAACTGCCGACGCTGACGCCGACAATGACCAGCACCCCTACGCCGGTGCAGACGTGGACGCCCACGCCGACGAGCACGCTGACGCCAACGATAACGCCCACGCCTACGCAGACGAACACGCCTACTGTGGGGCCGACGCCTACCTGGACGTTGACCCCCACGCTGACGAACACACCCGTCGCGTCGCCCACCATCACGCCGACGCCCACCGAGTACGTGGCCCCGACGCCCGTACCGTTGGAGGATGCCTTGCGGCTGGACCCGGTTGCCGACACGACGCTAAACTCGTGGGGGCCTACGGAGAATCTGGGCGATTCAGAGTGGCTGCTGGTGCGCAAGGGGGATTACCGCGCCTCCATGCTCCAATTCGACGTTAGTGTCATCCCGGCGGGCGCGTATGTGCAGCGGGCGGTGCTCCAGTTCTATGTGGATGACCGGACGAACATGGGCACGATGACGGCCTCTGTCTACCCTGTGCTGCGGCAATGGAAGGAAATGGAGGCGACCTGGGAGCGGGCGGCTGCTGGCGTAAAGTGGCAAGTTGCCGGATGTAACGGCGCGACGGACCGCGACCTGAACCCCGCCGCCTGGATGACCCTGGACGGCTCGGATATGTGGTTCGGCCTGGACATTACCCCGTTGGTGCAAAGCTGGGTGAACAACCCCGACGCGAACTATGGGCTGGTCATCAAGGGGAGCGGTACGGCCTCGGTGGAGTATGCGATCAGCTCGCGGGAAGCGGAAAACGCCGACAAGCGCCCGCGCCTGTATGTGCAGTACTCGCCATCCTCCCCGACGCCGACGCAATCGCCGACGTTGCAGGCCACGGCTACGTGGACGCCGACCATCGCGGGGACGCCCACGTACACCCCGACGCCGACCAGCACGCCTACCAGCATGCCGACTGCCGGGCCGACCCCCACGTCTACCCCGACTCTGCGGCTGCCCCCTACGCCGATGCCGGGCGCGGTGGTTGTGCCGGTGACGCGCGATACCTTTGTCAACAACTGGCACATTGACAAGAACTATGGCCTGGCGTCTACGGTGATCGTTCGGCAGGGAGGCATCAAGTCGGGCTTGTGGTATGCTGATCTGAGCAGCATTTCACCGGAGGAGCATGTCCTTTCGGCTCGGCTGCACCTGTTCATTGCCAGGCGGAGCAACGCGGGGTATATGTTCGCCAGTGTCCGCAAGGTACTGCGCGAATGGAGCGCGGATGAAGCGAACTGGGTTCTGGCTGGCAAGGGTAAGGAATGGTATGAACCCGGTTGCACGCAGGTGGGGTTGGATCGAGGGGGCGAAACTATCTCTGAGGTGATGCTCACCGAGGATGGGGCCTGGGTAACGTTTGACATAACCAAACTGGCAAGCGACTGGGTGGCTCGGCCAGAGAGCAACTTTGGCTTGTTGATCGAGGGCAGCGGGAGTGCGGCGGTCGAGTACGAGTTTGCCTCGTGTGAGCATCCTATGCCCGAACTGCGGCCCTGGCTGGAGGTAGTGCATAGCGCGACGCAGCCTACGCCCGTGCCCAGCCTGACGCCCAGTATCACCCCGACGCCGACCATGACACGCACGCCGCTGCCGACGCTGACGCCGACCATCACCCCCACGCCGGGGGCGGGCGACATCATCATCCAGACTGGCGATGATGTGACCCTGGATTCCTGGGCACCTGACACGAACCAGGGCAACGCGCAAAAGATGGACATTCGCCAGGGAAATATCCGCTCCGGGCTGCTACGTTTCGATCTGAGCGCGATTCCGGCGGGCGCGGCCATCGAGCGGGCCACGCTGCACCTGCACGTGGTAGAGCGTAGCAACTGGCGCGACCTGACGCTGGCGCTGTACCGCGTGCGGCGCACCTGGGACGAACTGGGGGCCACCTGGAAGCTTGCCGGATCGGGCCAGCCGTGGGGTGTGCCCGGTTGTGACGGCATTGGCACAGACCGAGACGAATTTCTGCTCGCCAGCGCGTTGTTCCCCGAGCCGGGGCAAACCCTGACGGTGGACATCACCGAACTGGTGCGCGAGTGGCACATGCATCCCGACGAGAACAATGGCCTCCTGTTGAAGGGGCTGGGCGGGGTGTCTGTGGAATATAGCGTGGCTTCTTTTGAGCATAGCGATGCGGCGCTGCGGCCCAAGCTGGTGGTGCAGTGCAGCACGGCCTTGCCCACCCCCACGCCGACGGTGGCAGCCACGCCGATACCTATGCCGGGGGCCGTGGCGTTTGCGGCGGGCGAAGATACGACCATCAGTTCGTGGTATCCCGATCAGTCTTGCGGCCTGGAGCCAGAGTTGGCCGTGCGGCAAGGGGATGCTATCGCCTCGCTGTTGCGCTTTGACCTGACCGCCCTGCCTGCGGGCAGCACCATCCAGCAGGCCCAACTGCTGGTGTATGTGCTGGATCGCACGAACGCCAGCGACTTGCAGGTCAGCCTGTATCGGGTGTTGCGGTATTGGGACGCTTACCAGGCCAACTGGGTGGAAGCGGTGTCTGGGATGCCGTGGGAAGTGGCGGGCTGTAACGGGCTGGGGGTTGACCGTGTCGCGCAAGCGGTGTCCAGCGCGACGCTCAAGGGTGCGGGGCAATGGTTGACCCTGGATGTAACCGAGTTGGTTGCCTATTGGGCGGCCCATCCTGACCAGAACTTTGGCATGGCGCTCAAGGGCGCGGAGACGGGGTCGTCCGTGGGCTACAGCCTGGCCTCGATGAACCATCCCGTGACGTTTGCGCGGCCCCAGTTATTGGTGCGCTACACTGGCGGCGCGCCCACCCCGACGCCGACCAGGACGCCTACGCGCACGCCGGGGCCAACGCCCGTGCAGACGCCTGTGCCGGTCAAGACAGCCACCCCTGCGCCCAGCACAAATACCGCTGTGTTCAAGGTGGATGGCGACGCGGTGTTGAACGAGTGGGGGCCGGATACGTGCTATGGCTCTGATCCGGGGCTGTCGGTTCGCAGCTTTGGCATCAAGCGGCCCGTTTTCCACTTTAACCTGTCCAACCTGCCGCCCAACGCCGTGATCCAGCGGGCCACCTTCCGGGCACGGGCCACGGGCAACGACAATATCCCGCTTGCTGTGGAGGCGGTGGGCTTGATGCGCGAGTGGTCCGAGTGGCAGGTGACATGGAACAGGCCGCGCGCGGGCGCAGCCTGGGGCAGCCCTGGGGCCAACGCCGTGGGAACGGACCGATTGGCGCAGGCTGCATCTTCCAACGTCATCTATGGCCGCGAGGAGTGGTACGAGTGGGATGTCACCTCGCTGGCGCAAGATTGGGTCAGCGGCAAACTGCCCAACCACGGCCTGATGCTGGTGAGCAACGACACCAGCCGCCAATACCAGATCACCCTGAAGGGGCGAGAAGGGGGGCAACCGGCGGAACTGGTGGTAGAGTACAGTGTGGAGGTTCCGCAAAGCTACACGTTGCGCCTGTATGAAGGGATGAACCTGATTTCGCTGCCCGTGTTGCCCGCCGACCCCTCGGTGGCGGCGGTGTTTGGGCCTGTGCTGGACGATGTCGTTGTCATCTGGTCGCAGGATGCGTCTGATAGTGCGGCCCCGCAAAAGCTATACGACGCGGAGGATGCGGCGTTGGCGGGCCTGGCGCAACTAGAGCCGGGGCGGGCCTACTGGGTGCAGATGCGCGAGGGCGCCGACCTGCCGGTGAGCGGCAAGAGCATCGAGGGAATGACGCTGGCCCTGAAAAAGGGAGAGAACATGGTGGGCTATCCCTCGCTTACGACGCGAGACGTGGCGGCGGCGTTAGCCGGGATCAGCGACAAGGTAGAGCAGGTGTGGAGCTATGACGCCTCTGATGCTGGCGACCCCTGGAAACGCTACGAAGCGGCCGGGCCGACGTGGACGAACGACCTGCACGAGTTCGCGCCGGGGCGGGGGTACTGGATTCAGGTGAAAGAAGGTTGCGAGTTGCGATTCTAAACCACCTTTGGGTGGGCGCTCCTTGCAGGCGCGTCTACAAGTGGGGGATGGTGGCGGCCCGCTCTGTCAGGGGGACAGGCGGGCCGCCACCTTGTTCTTTTACAGCAGGCTCTTGACGGCCCCGCCATCTACCTGGGTGGTCGTGCCGGTGATATAGGCGGCCTGCTCGGACGCCAAAAAGGCCACGAGTGCGGCCAGTTCCTCCGGCTTGCCCAGCCGCCCGGCGGGAATAGAGCCGCGCCAGCGATCCATGATGGCGTCGGGGGTGGTGTGCTCCGTCTCGGCGTTGGATTCGGCCAACTGCTGTATCCGGTCGGTGAGGGTGTAGCCGGGGCAGACGTTGTTCACCGTAATCCCCTCGGCGGCTATTTCGCTGGACAGGGTTTTCGCCATCGCCACCACGCCCGCCCGCACGGTGTTGGATAGGATCAGATTGGGCAGAGGTTGCTTGACGGACGTAGAGGTGATGTTGATGATGCGCCCCCATCGGCGGGCGCGCATTTCCGGCAGGGCGCGGCGAGTGAGGCGGATGGTGCTCATCAGGTTGAGTTGGACGGCGCGCAGCCAATCGTCGTCGGTCATATCGGCGAATTGCCCCGGTCGCGGGCCACCGGCGTTGTTCACCAGGATATCCACGTGCCCGAACTCTGCCAGGACCCGGTCCATCAATGCCTCGATTTCGGCGGCGCTGCTGACGTCTGCCGGGACGGCGAGCACAGTGCTGCCGGTGAGTTGGCGGATTTCCTCCGCCGTAGCATACAATCTCTCCTCACCGCGAGCGGTAATGGCGACCTTGGCCCCTTCGCGTGCCAGGGCGATGGCGACGGCCTTGCCCAGCCCTCGGCTGGACGCTGCCACCAGAGCGGTTTTCCCCTTCAGTCCCAGGTCCATATCGTCCTCCTTTGTGGTGTAGGTCGGGCGGCGCCGACCCGCTGCCAACGTTTGTTGCTATCCTCAGTGTACCAGCAATTGGGGCTTTTGTCAGCCGGTTGGAACGGGGCGGAAGGTGCTGTAAACCCTGGGTACACCCGAACGAGGGCGGGATAGGCTCGCTGGGATTTGCGCGCCGTGTGTCGATAGATATACTGGATACTTGAAGCCATAGGGTCCGGCGAATATACCGGTGTTCATTGAAAGATGGCATATATGAACGAATTGTAAGCCCCGTTAAAAACGCTGTTCATGTAAGGTTCATCTCCTCCGGCTACCATAGGGCCATTGACAGGATTTCTTCTTCCCTGCCTCATGGTACACCAAGGTCAAGTGACAGCGTTACAGGGGGGCACTATGGTTCTCTACGTCCGCGAACTCGATGCTTCGGAAAAGGCTCGCCTTCAGTCCTGGCTGAACAGCGATGATCCTGAACTCAAGCATAGGGCGCGTGTGGTTCTCTTGTCTGCCGATGGGTATCGTATTCCCGAGATCGCGCAGATTGTCGAGTCGCATCCGGCGAATCTACGCAAGTGGATTCATCGCTTCAACCAGATGGGATGTAGAGGGCTAAGGACGGTGCGTTCTGGGGGTGCCAAGCCGCGCTTTACCGAGACGCAGAAAAAGCGCATCGTGGCGCTGGCGCGCTCCCGGCCACGGGAACTGGGGCTGAACTTTACGTCCTGGACGCTGCACAAGCTGGCCGAGCAGGCTGAAAAGCAGCGGATTGTGGACCAGATCAGCCATGAATATGTGCGCCAGATTCTCAAAGCGGCCAACTGTTCATACAAGCACGCCATCCGCTGATCCTTGCGATCCTCGCGTGAGTACCCGTCGGAGGCCGGTTGTTTTTCCTCCGGCGGATTCATGTTCAATCAATCTGCTTTGACAGGAGTTGCTCCTTTGGACGGTTCGTTGCGTGTCGCTCTTGTTTCTCCGAAATGGAACCAGTTGGTCAATAGTTATCCCCCGCTGGGTCTGGGGTATCTTGCGGCCGTGTTGGAAGCCGCCGGGCATGCCGTCGCCATCTATGACCTGGGCCTGGACCCGGCCACCCCGATGGAACTGGAAGTGGCCCGCATTGCGGCCTATGCCCCCGACCTGATCGGCTTTACCGCCATGACCAACAACTATCACAGCGCGGAGCAGGCCATCGCGATGCTCAAACGGCGGACGAGTTGCCCCATTGTGGTGGGTGGGCCACACGCGACTCTGTTCCCCACTGAGGTAGTGCAAGACCCTAATGTGGATTATGTGATTTCTGGTGAGGGCGAAGAGACCCTGTGCGAGTTGGCGCAGACCATTCTGGCTATGGGGCCGAGGCCGCCAGCGGAAGTATTGCGCCACATTCGGGGGCTGTATTTCACCGATGGCGGACAGGTGGTGGCGAATGCGCCCCGCCCCCTGATCGAGAACCTGGACGCGCTGCCATTCCCCGCCCGCCACCTGTACGAGCTGGACCGCTATCCCTTGTATGCCCCCAACGGCGAGCGCATGGTGACGGTGTTGACCAGCCGGGGCTGCCCGTACAACTGTAGCTATTGCTTCAAAGGGATTGTGGGGCGCACGTATCGCCAGCGCAGCCCAGAGAATGTATTGGCGGAGGTGCGCGGGCTGGTACACGCCTACGATTACCACAATTTCTACTTTATAGACGACCTGTTCACCCTGGACAGCGAGCGCCTGACGGCCCTGGCGAATCTGCTCATCGAGGCGCGGTTGGATATTCGCTGGCAATGCCTGGCCCGTGTGGACCGGGTGACGCCGGAATTGCTGAAACTGATGCATCGTTCCGGCTGCCGCGAGGTGCACTATGGCATCGAGACCGGCAACCCGGACATCATGAAGACGATTGGCAAGCGCATCACGCTGGAGCAGGTGCGGCAGGCCGTGACCTGGACGGCGGAGGCGGGCATCCTGGCGAAAGGGTATTTCATGCTGGGGCTGCCGGGGGATACCGAGGAAACGATGGAGCAGACCATCGCCTTTGCTTGCGAGTTGCCGCTGGATCAGGCCATGTTCAGCCTGACGACCCCCTTCCCCGGCACGCGGCTGTGGGATGAACTGGTGGCCCGCAACCCCGAGATCAAGTTCAACCGCGACTTTTCGCAGGCTTTTTACTATACCAACTATGACCACATGATCGAGCCGTTTTTCAACGTGTCCGAAGTATCGGATGCGCGGCTGTCCGAGCTGGCCTTTGTGGCGCAGGAGCGGTTCCAGGAGGCCAAGCGCAAGCGCAAATACCTGCAATCCCTGGGGCCTGGCCTGGGCGAGTTTGTGTACGATATGTCGCGGGTGCGCCTGTTACGCAAGGTAGGCCACGCGCTGTTACAGTTTCCGCCCCTGCGGGCCGTGCGCGGCCTGAATCGGTTGGGGGTATATGACGCTCGGAAGGAAAACGCCCGAACATGGAACTGATCAAGAAGGTCGGGAGGCGGCTGGCGCGATACGAACGCAACCTGGGGATGGCGTGGCGCTATGTGCATTACACGGCGCACAATCCCCGGCCCTGGGCCTACCCGCAGCGCATGTATCTGGAATCCACGAACGCCTGCAACTTGCGCTGTATCATGTGCCCCACCGGGCGCGGCCTGGCGCAACGCCGGAAGGGTTATCTGGATTGGGACCTGTTCCGGCAGGTGGTGGACGAGATGGCCCCGCATGTGGCGATGACCACGCTGCATATCTGGGGGGAGCCGTTGCTGCATCCGCGCATCGTGGACATGATCGCCTATTGCCACGACCACGGCTTGCACGCCGAAATCTCGACGAACGCCGTCTTGCTCAAGCCGGACATCAGCCAGGCCATCCTGGACGCGGGGCTGGGGGCGATATACCTGTGCCTGGACGGCACGACGCCCGAGGTGTATGAGCAGGTGCGCCGCGAGGCCACCTTTGAGCAGACCCGCGAGAACATCCTGAAATTCCTGGAACTGCGTAACCAGGGGCGCTATGCTCGGCCCACCACCAAGCTACAGATTATCGAGTTGGCGCCCACGGCGGCCCAAATCGAGGCGTTCAAGCAGACCTGGAATGTGCCCGGCGTGGACAAGATCAACATCAAGGCGTTTGATTCGTGGGGCGACCAGGTGCCAGAGATCAGCTCGCTGCGGGCGGAGCAGGAGAACAGGCTGCCCGCGCGCTATCCTTGCCCGAACCTGTGGTATCACGCGCACATCTATTGGGATGGCACGCTGGTTTGCTGTGACCGAGACTATGATGCGCGCTATCCCCTGGGGAATGTGGGAGAGGGCGTGATGAAGGCATGGCGCGGCCCGGCGATGGCGCGCCTGCGGCTAAAGCACATCAACCACGACCTGGAGGATGTGCCCTCTTGCGGCAGTTGCGTGGAATGGGCATGGTGGAAGCCTACCTGGACGACGGCTCAGGGGAATGCGCCCCTGGAATCCCAGTAAGTGAGGGGCCGATGACAACGACTGCTCGCCGCGCTGCGCGGCCTGCGTGGGTAGTGCCCGTTGGTGTGCCCCTGGCCCTGGCGCTGGTGGCGGGGCTGTTGCTGCGGCTGTATGGCCTGACGGCGGAATCGCTATGGTTGGACGAGGCGACCAGCCTGATGTTGGCCCGCATGGACGTGCCCACGCTGATCGAGTGGACCTCTCTGGATATTCACCCCCCGCTGTACTATACCCTGCTGCACTTTTGGATTGCGCTGGGGGAGGGGGAGGCGATGGTGCGCGGGCTGTCGCTGCTGGCGTCGGTGCTGGCGCTGCCGGTGATGTACGGCCTGGGCCGGACGCTGTTCGACGGGCGCACGGGGTTGGTGGCGACGCTGTTGCTGGCCGTGGCCCCTTTTCACATCTGGTACGCCCAAGAGGCGCGCATGTACGCCTGGGTCACGCTGCTGCTGTCGGCGTCGGTGCTGCTGGCGCTGCTGGCCTGGCAAAAGCGGCGCGTGGGCCTGTGGGTTGCCTACGCGCTGGTGACGGCGGCGGCGCTGTATACTCATTATTACGCCGTATTCGGTATCCTGCTAGAAAACCTGTTTTTCCTCTATTTTCTGATAAAACGGCGCACAACGCCGCGCCTTTTGGTCGCCTGGTGCGTCTCTCAATTGGCGGTGTTGCTGCTTTTTGCGCCGTGGCTGCCCACCTTCCTGCTGCCCATCATAGAGGGGGGCGGGGGCTGGCTGGCTGTGGGGCCGGGCAGGCCGACGCTGTCGTCGCTGGCGAATACGGCGGTGTTGTTCACGCTGGGCAATAGCCGGGAGATGTTCCCCGCGCTGTTGCGGCGGGCGGGGTATCTGTTGTTCGTCGGGGCATTTCTGGCGGGGTTGTGGCCGGGGAAAAAGCGCCCGGAGGCTTCGGCGGAGACGTCGCCCCAGGCTCCGCTGTATACCGAGCGGGAGGCGCTGGCCTTCTGCCTGCTCTACATGGCCTTGCCGATAGGTCTGGCGTGGTTGGTGTCGCAGGTGGGCAAGCCGATGTACTCGGCGCGCTATATGATGCCCTTCTTGCTGCCTTTTTTGCTGCTGGTGGCGCGGGGCGTGTGCAACATCCCTCAGCCGATAGTGCGCGGGGTCGTGCTGTTGCTGCTGGTGTTGGTGGCGCTGTTTGGCGTGTGGGCACAGGTGCGCGTGGCCGACAAGCCCGACTGGCGCGGGTTGGCGGAGCAATTGACTGCCCAGGCCGAGCAGGGGGATCTGGTGCTGTTCATCCCTGGCTGGCATGCCAAGCCTTTCGAGTATTACGCGCAGGGCGCGCTGGCGGTGTGCGATGATGTGCCCGTGCCGGTGGATACCTACGGCGACGAAGCCTTGCAGGCCGTGGCCGAGGCCATTGAGGGGCGCGCGCGGGTCTGGCTGGTGTGGGAGGAAGGGCATTACACCGACCCACAGGGCGCGGTGAAGGAATACCTGGCCGGGCAGATGCGGCCGATCTATGCGGCCAAAATGCCGCTGGTAGGGCAGGTGATCTTGTATGAACGCGAGATGGGGGGGAACTAGCGTGGGGGCGGTGGGACCGGCAGTGAAACCGGCGGCTGTTCCGGCGGCGCGCCCCAGGGCTGGGGCAAGCCGATGGACCGAGGCGCTCGTTGTGGCGGGGGTTGTGG
>JAAYXX010000602.1 GCA_012515695.1 Chloroflexota bacterium | reverse complement strand
TCAGCCTCTAGGCAACAGCGCGTCTGGCATGCTGGTCGGGAGCTTGGGTGGCGCATACGCGTTTTATCTGATCGAATATCCCGGCAACGATCAAGACATGATGGTGACGATGACTCATTCGCCAGCGGACCCGGCGACGGGGCAAAGCCTGGGGTTTGTTATCTATGGCCCTGGGAATCGGACCATCAATGGAGAAGCTTCCGGAACGCCTGGAGAGCGCACGGCAACCATCTCTGCCAGCGATCCAGGCCAGTACCTTGTTCAGGTCTACAACTATACCGACGGGGTGCCGATGAACTATACACTGACCCGCTAGCGAGTCCGGGGGGTGATGCCCTCGGACCGCTCCAGGGCATCACCCCCTTGCCTGCTAGTGATGGTCTACCCGCGGCCGCATGGGCCGCTCTTTGAACTCGCGAATCAGGGCAGCGAGCCTTTCCGTACACGCCTTATAGAGCACCTCGCCCTTCTCCCGTGTGGCCAGTGTCGGATCGCCCAGCACACCGGTGTTCGAGAATGTGCTCCACCATTCCATCATCCCGATGCGCCCACTCCCCTCCAGGTCTTGCCACCAGAACTCGGACGGCAGCATGTTGTTCTCAGCCGCGATCTTGTCGCGGCGCACGCCTTCCGGCCTCAGGTAGAGGTAAAGCGACGTCTCGATCTCGTCGGCGTGGGCTACCCACCCCTTCGGCGATTCGCGTATGTTGTGCAGGGCGTCTATCGCCAGCTCAAAATAGCTAAACGCAGCACACACCACATCATAATCCATCGTGGCCTGTCGAGCAGCGACTTCGATCAGTGTCCTGTTCGACCCGTGCCCGTTCACAATCAGCACCTTGCGAAAGCCGTGGTGAGCAACGCTCTTGACAATGTCCAGCAGGAAACGCACATAGTTGTCCCACGCAATGCCAATGGTTCCCGGAAAGTCAATATGATGCCAGTTGAACCCATAGTTCATGGGGGGCATCAACAACACCTGGTCGGGCACCAGCTTCGCAGCCCCTTCGCATACCGACTGGCACAAGAAATTATCTACGTCCAGCGGCAAATGCGGCCCGTGCTGCTCCGTCGACCCCACCGGCAGCACAATCACGCGCTGCGCCGCCGCTGCCTCGCGCATCTCGGGCCACGTCAGGCGCTCATAGTGGTACGAACTGCTCTCGTCCGTCATCTTTGCCTCCTATGCCCAGAATGATGAATGCCATGCAGACCCCATTCTAGCACAAATCCCCCTAGATGGGGACCCGTATTGTGCCCCCAAGGGAGTTAGAATCCCTGTCGCTATGCATCCATTGCCAAGGCCCAGTTCCCCCACAATTGACAAGCCATGAATCCGATGTTAGGATGGCCGCGAGCACCCCATACCAATATCCGCTCACACCAGCGTTTTGGAGAAAAGCTACATGACTAATCCAAACATCACCGATCCAGAGGTACTGCGTCACAGCGTACTAGACTTTCGCCAGATGAGCGAGTTCGTCCAAGACCCCCTGATCTTTGAGCGGGCAGAAGGCGTTCATTACTGGGACATCCAGGGCAACCACTACTATGACGGCCTATCCGGCATTTTCGTGGTAGCCGTGGGGCACAAAAACCAGCGCGTTATCAACGCGCTCAAAGCGCAGATGAACCGCATCTGTTTCGCTCCCCCGCTACATGGCGGCAACACACAGGCCGTGTTACTTTGCGACCTGCTCGCGCGCATCGCCCCCGGCGACCTCAACACCGTCAAACTGCTCTCCAGTGGGTCCGAGGCAACCGAGACAGCCATGAAGCTTTGCCGCCAATATTGGAAGCAGGCCGGGAAACCCACCAAGTACAAGGTCATCTCCCGCTATCACGGGTACCACGGGGCAACCCTTGGCGCGATGGCCGCCAGCGGCACACCGAAACGGCGCACCCCCTTTGAGCCTCTACCAGCCGGGTATATCCACGTGCCTACCGTGTATTGCTATCGATGCCCATATGGCCGCGAGTACCCCTCTTGCGGCGTCTTCTGCGCCGAATACCTGCGGCAGGTAATCGCACTAGAAGGCCCCGACACCGTTGCCGCCGTCATCGTCGAACCCATCGGCAACACCGGCGGCATTCTCGTGCCCCCCGCCGAGTACCTGCCAGCACTACGCCGCATCTGTGACGAGTTCGACGTACTGCTGATCTTTGATGAGATGATCACCGGCATGGGGCGCACCGGCTCGATGTTTGCGGCGCAAACGTTCGGCGTTACTCCCGACATCCTGTGTCTCGGCAAGGGTCTCGCCAGCGGATACGCCCCCTTGGCTGCTACCATCTGGAATGACCGCATCCAATCCGCCTTCTGGGGCCCCGCAGAACCGGACATCGCCTTCGGTCACGGCCATACCTACGCGGGCAACCCGCTATCGGCCACTGCCGGGCTTGCAACCATTCAGGAAATTCTGGACCGCGACCTCATTGGGAATGCGCGAGCAATGGGAGATCACCTGAAGGCCCGCCTGGAGAATATGGCCCATTGCGGCATCTTGGGCGACATTCGCGGCAAGGGGCTG
>JAAYXX010000601.1 GCA_012515695.1 Chloroflexota bacterium | reverse complement strand
TTGACCAGTCCGCTTTTGTCGAGCAGACGGTGGCCGGTCTGGGCTATGCGTTCCTCTTTGCTGACAATATGTGGCCCTTCCTCGACCAGGGCCAGACCCGATTTGCGGGTGTGGACCAGGTCAACGGGATGACGCTATGGCGCTATGTGGCCGACGCGAATCAGCTCAATGGGGCTGTCCAGGGGTTGGATGAATTCACCCAGGGACAGATCATTGCATGGGTAGACCCGGAGAACGCCGTAATCATTCGCGTGGAAGGCGATCTGACAAACCCCGCTGCTGACGGTGGGCCAGCGATGCTGACCTTTGTGATGGAACTGGCTCAGGTTAACCAGCCCCCGGACATGGTTCCCGATGTGTTATTTGAACCGAAGCGGCGTGTGCAATTCCAGGCCGGCCCTGATGGGGCGATCATTCTCCCCAAACTGGGGGAGGTCGCTGCCGCTGGGGCAGAGGTGCCCGCTTTGAACGCAGAGGATACCAGGCCGCTGACGGTGCTCGAGACGTATCAGCGCCATACGGTGCTATCGCTGGCTCCCCAGGGGGCAGATGGCCCTGTTCGCAGGGTCGAGATTCTGGCTGCGAGTGCGACGAATAGAGACATTGAGGCCGATGGCGCGATGGATGGCGCGCAGCCTCAGCAAGATCAGGCCGTTGATCCTGCTGGCGATGTGCTACATGCCGTGGATATGTACTTTGTGCAGGATAACCAGGTGATTGGCCTGGCCCAGTTCCTGGGCGTGAACGATGACTACTGGGTTAAGGATGCCAACGGCTGGAGAGACGCGGGACGCGACCCTGCCGAGTATCTTGAGCAGGTGGCCTTTTTCGCTGATTGGGAGAGCGTGCTGGACGCCAACTGGTTGCTCGACGAGAATGTCTGGTTTTTGGGCGACGTGGCCGCAGCGACGGACGCGGAAGCGGGCCTGGTCGGGGTCGAGACGATAGACGGTCAAGCGTACTGGCGGTATGAATACGGCCACGCGCAGGCGCTTGCGGGTGCGGGGGTGGGCAGTTTTGACCAGTTCGAGGATGGGCGCGTGGTGGCCTGGGTACATCCCACGCACCAGGTGGTAACGCGGATGTTTGTCGTGGCGATTGACGAGAACCCCGATGTGGTCGAGTGGGGCCAGACCGACGTATTTGGTGGGGCCGAAACTGCTCAGGACGGCGACGCGCCTCGGCCAGAGCAGCAAGGGCTGGAGGCGATCCAGGGCGTTCTGGGGCAGGACAGTATCCCCGCCAATGTGCCCGCTGGCGCCGCAGTGCTGACCATCGAGGTCAACGTGACCAGCATCAACGAGCCTGTCGTCATCACCACGCCCGATGAGATGATGGAATCTCCCTTGGATGCTCTCACAGACTAGCCCGCAAGGCGCGGGCGCTGTTGTGACACAATCACCATCGCTGCTACTGGGTCTCTGGTTTGCTCGCTTGTGGGAGGGCAGGAACCTCGCCCTCCCTGAATGGCCTGATAGTTTAGTATGGGGTTGATAGTATGTCTATTGATAGCTTTGCCAAGAGGGTGAATGTATGAGAGGAAGAACGTTTATAGTCGTGCTGACCGTTCTGGCGGTGGCCGTCCTTGCCAGTGGCCTGAGAGCGACGGCGGAACGGGCAGCACAGAGGGACGCGACTACAGGCGCGCCAGGAGCTACGCCTTCCGCTACCGCAGAAATCGAAGATCTGTTCGGCGCTGGCACAGTGATCGCAGAATTGACGGGCACGCCGGACATGGAGCAAGAGACAGTAACGCCTACCACGCCCGCAGGCTCGCCTACGCCACAGGAAACAGTGACCGCTACTGTGCCAGCAGGTTCGCCTACACCACAGGAAACGGTGACCGCCACCGTGCCCGCAGGCTCGCCTACGCCGCAGGATATGGCAGATCAGCAACTCGTCCAAATCCTGCCGCAAGTCTATGACCAGTTCGAATGTTACGATACGGCCACGACGGTGCGCTGGGAGCTGGAGAATGGCAGCGAGGGCGTCGTTGTTGTCACCGGCAAGGTCGCCACA
>JAAYXX010000600.1 GCA_012515695.1 Chloroflexota bacterium | reverse complement strand
CGCCAGGTACGCGCAAGCGAGGGCTTTGGTATTATCACCTGGGAACCTCAGGTAGATGGAGCCAATGACCCGCTGCTGTTTTTTACCCCCACTATCTTTCTGTTTGCATCAGCCGTTCTCTTATCCCAACTCTTTCCCTTGTTCATGCATTTATTGGACTATGTGGGGGAGCGACTGGCCCCCACGCCGGTTTACATGGGCTGGAAGAACGTGGCTCGCCAGAGTGGGCTGTATACCATTCCCCTGTTCTTGGTGATCGTGTGCCTGTCCCTGGGCGCGTTTGATGCCTCCCTGGCCGTCAGCGCCGACAGGTGGCTGGAAGAGCGCCTACGCTATAGCGTGGGCGCGGATGTGGCGTTTGAACTGGGCACGATCCCTGGCCCCGATGGGCAATTGCTGGGGGTGGATAGCTGGCTCAATCCGCCGGAGACGTATGAGCATTTGCCGGGGGTGCTGGATGCCACCCGAGTGGGGGAATACAGAGGGTGGACAACGGGAGCAGGCAGCCAGAGGCGAGTGCAGATATTGGGGGTGGATCGCCTTGACCTGCCACAAGTCGCCTATTTCCGCCCCGACTTTGCCCCAGTTCCCCTGGGGGCGCTGCTCAACCTGCTGGCAGCCGACCCCAAGGCCATGTTGGTCACTCCCGCGTTTCTGGAAAAGAGTCTCCTGTCTGTTGGGGAGCAGGTGACTCTGGCTGTGGATGTGGGCGAAGATGTCCAGGACATCCCTTTTGTAATCGTGGGCACATTCCGCCATTTCCCGACAGTCTATGAGCGGGAGGATACGGCGGTCATGGTCAACCTGGACTATATCTTTGACCAATGCGGGGGCGCTCAACCGCACAGCATTTGGCTGCATACTGGGCCGGACTTTGAGCAGGAAACCCTCCGCATGGCGCTGGACGAAATGGGTGTAGCCGCATTGCGGATGCGCAACAGTGGCGCTCTCGTCGCGGAAGACACGCACCGCCCGGAGCGCATCAGCATCTATGGCAACCTGTCCGTAGGCTTTCTTGCAGGCTCCATTCTGGCTTGCCTGGGCATCCTCATTTACACGTTTGCGTCGCTGGTAGGTCGCCTGCAACGCTTTACCGTCCTGCGGGCCATCGGGCTAAGGCTGACGCAGTTGTGGGTTACAGTGAGCGTAGAATACCTCAGCGTCGTGTCCTATGGCATCCTCGTCGGCGCTGCTGTCGGAGTAGTCGCTTCGCGGCTGTTCGTGCCCTATTTCCGCCTGACAGGCAGCCTGGAAAGCAATGTCCCGCCATTCATTCCCGAGATCGCCTGGTCGAGCGTAGGCTGGATGGTCGTCGTGTATTTCTTGGTGCTCTCTCTCGCCGAGTTGGTGGTGCTCCTGCGTGTAACGCGCCGGGGAGCGTTCCAGGCTTTGCGATTGGGAGACCAGGAATAAGGCTCCACCGCATTGCTCAGAATCCCGCGGCGACAAGCGGCAGATAGACTGAATTCGCCACCGAAACGCGAGCCGTCCTGGTAAAGGCTGTTTCGCCTACCTTCACGTCGGCTGCGGCCTCGATGATCGTCCCCTTGGATACGTGCGCGGGCACGCGCACGCGTAGCCCGGCGGCAAAGGTTCCTTCTGGCCCCAGCGTGCCTTCCCACGTCAGGGCATTGCCCACCCAGCTAGCGCCAGTATGCGAGACATACTCGGTATTCTGGGGCAGGGGCAGGCTAAAGCGGGCTGGGACGCTGTTTGCGCTGGTGTTTCGTATCACTAGCTGATAGGTGATCTCGTCTCCGGGCTGCACACTCGACGGCTCTGCGGTAAAGGTCGAGTTGCCCCCGAGTGCTACGGTGACGGTGGCATGTGCCACAGCCTTGTGCCCCAGGCTGTCGGTTGCCTCCACAGAAACCCGGTAAGTGCCTTCGTTGGGATAGCTCAACAAGAGGGAAGGGTCTTGAGTGGTTACTATCCTTGTCGCGCCGTCCTGTTCGAGCAGCCAACGATAGGACACGATGGCAGCCCCCTCCGAGGAACTGGCCGTTGCTGTCAGGGGGAACGGTTCATG
>JAAYXX010000599.1 GCA_012515695.1 Chloroflexota bacterium | reverse complement strand
AAGAAGGAACCGGTCGTAAACTGCCAGTTCCCGGAGGAGTGGAGAAATGTATGCAGTCGTAGAGACCGGTGGCAAGCAATACAAGGTAACGGTTGGGGAAACCATCGATGTAGAGCGCCTGAAGGCGGACATCGGAGAGACGGTCGAGCTAGATCGGGTGTTGATGGTTGCTGATGGCGAGCAGGTTCAGGTAGGCAGCCCGGTGGTGGACGGGGCCAGCGTTTCGGCCACGGTGGTCGATCATGATCGCGCCCGCAAGGTAATCGTCTTCAAATACCGCGCCAAGCAGCGTTACCGACGCAAGACTGGCCATCGTCAAGATTATACGCGTCTGCGCATTGACGAGATCAAGGCGTAGAGACGAGCACAGACGAAGGAGAAGTTAGATGGCACACAAAAAAGGTGGCGGTAGCAGTTCCAATAACCGCGACAGCCAGGCCAAACGACTGGGCGTCAAGCGATATGATGGGCAGGCCGTGAACGCAGGCACGATCATTCTCCGCCAGCGCGGCACTCGTATTCTGCCGGGCACGAACGTGGGCGTCGGCAAGGATTTCACGCTGTATGCTACAATTGACGGCTATGTCAAGTTTGAGTCAATCGCCCGCAAGCGGACTCAGGTGTCCGTTTACCCAGAGAGAGTGGAAGTAAAATGAAAAAGGATATCCATCCCACCTATTATCCCGATGCCAAAGTGATTTGCGCATGCGGGAATACCTGGACGACAGGCTCGACCCAAAAGGAGCTGAGGACTGAGGTTTGCAGCGCCTGTCATCCCTTCTTCACCGGCCAGCAGCAGCGCCTGGTCGACACGGCCGGGCAGGTGGACCGCTTTGAGCGGCGCATCGAGCGTTCGCAAAAGCTCCGCAAGATCACCGAGCAGCAGGCTGCCGCCCGCGAGGAGCGCCGCCGCGCTCGGGTGCTGGTGGAACTGGTGGACGAGGAAGAGACTGTCGAGCCGATTGAGGACATTATAGAAACCGACAACGAAAGCGAAGAGTAGCGCCTTCCGCAGTCATCGCTTTCCAGGCAGAGTGGAAACACTCTGCCTTTTTATTAACCCATCACAGCAGCGGAGAGCCGGATGATTTACCAACATTACAACGGTGGCTGGGTCGAGATCATCTGTGGCTGTATGTTTAGCGGCAAAACCGAGGAATTGATCCGGCGGGTCAAACGCGCCCAAATCGCCAGGCAAAAGGTGCAGGTTTTCCAGCATCATCTGGATATTCGCTACGGGGAGCATCGCGTGGCCGCCCATTCGGGTTCTTCGATGAACGCCATCATGGTGCAACATGCCGCGGATATCCTGGGGCTGCTCGAAGCGGATACCCGCGTGGTGGCTATTGACGAGGCCCAGTTCTTTGATTGGTCCATTGCCGAGGTGACCGACGAACTCGCCCAGCGGGGCTTGCGGGTGATCGTGGCCGGGCTGGATATGGATTTTCGGGGCGAGCCTTTCGGCCCCATCCCTCTGCTATTGGCCCAGTCAGAGCTGGTGACCAAGCTACAGGCCATCTGCGTCGTTTGTGGGTCCCCAGCCACGCGCACGCAAAGACTGATTGACGGCAGGCCCGCTTTTTACCAGGACCCGGTGATTATGGTGGGGGCCAACGAGGTCTATGAGGCGCGTTGCCGCAAATGTCACCAGGTTCCCAGAAGGGAGACGACATGCCAAGCCTGAACTATGGCGGGCAAGCTGTAATCGAAGGCGTGATGATGCGCGGGGAGCGCGATTGGGCTGTCGCCGTCCGAGCGCCGAACGGGGAGATTGTGGTCCATCGCCAGCCGCTCAACCAGGTGGTTTACCGCAGCCGGGTGTTCAAGTGGCCCTTTATCCGGGGGCTGACGATGCTGTGGGATTCGCTGGGGCTGGGCCTGCGTGCCTTGATGTGGTCGGCGGACGTGGCTATGGGCGAGGAGAGCGAAGCCAGCTTTACCGGCCCGTTGGCCTGGGGCACGGTGGCGCTGTCGCTGGGGTTTGGCGTGGCGTTGTTCTTCCTGCTGCCCATGTTCCTGGCGAGCCTGGTAGACCGCTATGTGGCCTCGGCCCTATTGAGCAACCTGCTGGAAGGGAGCATCCGGCTGGGGCTATTCCTGGCCTATGTGTGGGCCATTGGGTTCATGCCCGATATTCGGCGGGTCTTTGCCTATCACGGCGCGGAACACAAGACCATCTCTGCGTATGAGCATGGCGCGCCCCTGGAGCCGCAAGCAGTGCTGGGCTATTCGCGGGCACACACCCGCTGCGGCACGGGCTTTTTGCTGGGCGTGGTCGTCATTTTTGTGCTGGTCTCTACCCTGATGGGCCGCCCGCCGCTGTGGTTGCGCCTCGCTTCGCGCATCGTGCTGATCCCTGTCGTGGCCGGGATCGCGTACGAGTTTCTCAAGCTGACGTCCAAGTATTACGACAAGAGCGCGTTCGTGCGGATGCTGGTTGCGCCCAATCTGGCGCTCCAGCGCCTCACCACCCGCGACCCGGAGCCTGAAATGCTAGAGGTCAGCATCCGGGCCTTGCAGGAGGTGTTGATCTCGGAGGGGCGTCTGGCGCAGCCAGCGGATGACCAGTCCACTGCCACAGACCCTCTCGCCGGAGGCAAGCCTGCCCCGGCCTGACGCTCGCTTGCAACACAAAAGGGGCGCGATAGCCACCCAATGGATGGCTGCCGCGCCCCTTTTTTCATGCTGACCGGGCGGCTGGCGCGCCTAGGGGTGCAGGGAATCGAGCACGGCTTCGCGTTCTTCCAGCAATTCCTGGCTGGTGGCGAGCAGCCGCTCTTGGGCGAAATCGTTGAGGGGCAGCCCCTCTACCACCTGGTATACCCCGTCGCGGATCGTGACCGGGTAGGAGAAAATCACGTCCGCCGGAGCGCCATAGGCCCCCGTGCTGGGGATGCCCATGCTCGTCCAATCCCCTTCGGGCGTCCCGTGATACCACGTCTGCACGTGGTTGATGGCGGCGTTGGCTGCGCTGGCCGCGCTGCTCTGGCCACGCGCCTCGATGATCGCTGCGCCCCGCTTTTGCACGGTGGGAATAAAGATCCCCTTGATCCATTCGTCGTCGCCAATCACTTCCGGGGCAGGCTTGCCCTGGATGGTGGCGTTGTAAGCGTCGGGGTATTGGGTGCTGCTGTGGTTGCCCCAAATGGTCACATGCTTGACATCCGACACGGCAACCCCGGCCTTTTGCGCCAGTTGGGCCATAGCCCGGTTGTGATCCAGGCGCGTCATGGCGGTGAACCGCTCGCGGGGAATATCCGGCGCGTTGTGCATGGCGATCAGGCAGTTGGTGTT
>JAAYXX010000598.1 GCA_012515695.1 Chloroflexota bacterium | reverse complement strand
GCGTTGGAAGTCGGGTCACACTTTGCCATTCGTGAGGGCGGTCGCACCGTAGGCGCGGGCGTCTTGACTGAAATTATCGAGTAGTCAAATATTTAGAGGAGGAGGGGTAGAGGGGCACGCTTTCGGGCGTTGACCTGAAAGGGTGCCTTCCATCCCAATGAGTATGGCCAAGCAACAGCGGATCAGAATTCGGCTAAAGGCATATGATCATCGAGTACTGGACCAGTCAGCTCGCCAGATCGTCGACGCGGCAGAGCGGACGGGCGCAGCCGTGGTAGGCCCTGTGCCCCTGCCCACCCGAATCGAGAAATTCAGCGTGGCGCGTTCCCCGTTCATCGACCGTGATTCGCGTGAGCAGTTGGAAATTCGGACCCACAAGCGTCTGATTGACGTGTTGGACCCGAACTCCAAGACCATTGACACGTTGATGCGGCTCGATCTGCCGGCTGGCGTGGACATCGAGATCAAGCTCTAGTTCTTGTAATCAAACGGATCACTAGAAACAAAGGGGGAAAGGTGCAAGCCTTGTAGCCCTACTCGGCTGTGTCCGAGTGGCTGCCGACACTGATGCCCCCGGAGGAAAAGATGGGAAAGAGACAGGCGATCTTGGGTAGAAAAGTTGGGATGACCCAGCTTTTCACGGAAACTGGTGAGGTGGTGCCGGTCACGATCATTCAGGCCGGTCCCTGCTACGTTACGCAGATCAAGACCGAGGCGACGGATGGCTATAACGCGATCCAGATCGGTTTCGAGCATGCGAAGCGACTGAACAAGCCCCAGCGGGGCCATTTGGGAGGGTTGCTCCCGTTGCGCTACCTGCGCGAGATTCGTACCGATGATGTGGACCAGTACCAACTCGGACAGGTGATTGATGTGAGCCTGTTTGAGGAAGGCGAGGCGGTGGACGTTGCGGGGATATCCAAGGGGAAGGGCTTTGCCGGTGCGATGAAACGGCACCACTTTGGCGGCGGCTCCATCACCCACGGCCAGTCTGACAGGCAGCGGTCCGTTGGCTCCATCGGAGCAGGCACGACGCCAGGACGTGTATACAAGGGTCTGCGCGGGCCAGGGCACATGGGCAACGAGCGCGTGACGGTGCTGAACCTAAAAGTCGTCAAAGTAGACCCGGAGAGAAACTTGCTCGCCATTCGGGGCGCGATTCCTGGGCCAAAGGATGGGCTGGTTTTTGTGCGCAAAGCCGCCAAGACCCAGGTGAAACGCAACAGGCGCGCTCTGGAGAGGTAACCGGCGAGAATCCTTATCTGTATACCAGGGGATAATCGTGACACCTGTGGAGAGTAATTCTCGCCAGGAAATGAAACGCAGGGAGAGATAGCAATGCGAGTACCGGTTCGTAACATGACCGGTGAAACGGTCAACGAAATAGAGCTACTTGACGAGGTGTTCGGCATCGAGCCTAACGAGGCGGTCATGCATCAGGCGCTTGTTCGCCAGTTGGCCAATGCCCGGTTGGGCACCGCCAAGACCAAGACTCGCGGTGAGATAAGGGGTGGCGGTTCCAAGCCGTGGAGGCAAAAGGGCACGGGCCGCGCCCGGCAGGGTTCTACCCGCGCACCTCATTGGAAGGGCGGTGGAACCGTCTTTGGGCCGCAGCCGCGCAGCTATGAGCAGAAAATGAACCGCAAGATGCGCCGCCTGGCACTCCGTTCTGCCCTGTCTGTCAAGACAGCGGGCGAGCGGCTTGTGGTGGTGGACGGCTTGAGCGTGGATCAGCCCAAGACCAAGCTCCTGGAAGAGTTCCTGGGGCGTATCGGGGTGGAATCGTCGGCTTTGATCTTGCTTGCAGACTCGAACAACTACCTCGAGTTGTCTGCGCGTAACTTGCCGAATGTCAAGACTTTGCGCGCCAGTTGCTTGAGCGTTCGAGATCTGTTGGGCTATGAATACCTGATTATGCCGCTTGATGCGGTGGAAACTATTCATAATTGGCTTGGTGCCACAGAGCAGGCCCTATCTGTTGCGTAACAGGAGCTAGGATAGGGGAGCCGCTCGTTACCAGGTCGATGACAAGTGATGGATGGAGAGCTTTATGCATCAGTATGAGATTCTAAAGCGGCCGATTCTGACCGAGAAAAGCAACTATCAGGCTGACGAGCTTCAGCGTTATACGTTTGAAGTAGACAGACGGGCGAACAAGCTCCAGGTGCGTTGGGCAGTAGAGTCGGTCTTTGATGTGCATGTGATCGACGTCCATATCATGAACGTGCGCGGCAAGCGCCGGCGGTTTGGCCGACGGGAAGGCCGCACGTCGGATTGGAAAAAGGCTGTCGTTACGCTGGCTTCTGGCGAGACAATCAGCTTCTTC
>JAAYXX010000070.1 GCA_012515695.1 Chloroflexota bacterium | reverse complement strand
GACAGGTCTACGATGCTCTGCGGCAATGCCTCCGGGTCTTCGAACGTAAGCCCCATTGTGCCCATAGGTTCCTCGATGATCCGCCGGGCATCTCGCGGGTTCAAATAAGTCAGGTGGATGATGTTGGCAAAGTTGAACAGCGGGGATTGGGGGTCGTGCAGGGCCGCGTTGAACTGGCGCTCGCCGCAGCACACAAAGCGGCACAGCCCTTCTTGCGCCAGGGCGCGAAAGACGCGGAACAGCCGCATGTGGCGCTGGGCGTCGAACGCCAACAGCCGGTCTACTTCGTCCAGCAGCAGGATCAACGTGCCGTCGCGCTGCCGTTTGAGCCGCAGGATCACCCGCCGCAAGATGTCGGGCGAGGCCGACTCGATTTGCACCTGACAATTGGAGGCCAGCGCGCTGAAAAACTCTTCATAGTCTACCACGTACTGGCAATCCAGGTAGCAGGGCGCGAACCCTCTGGTTTGTTCCATCAGTCGGTAGACTTTGGTCAGCACAGAGGTCTTGCCGATTTTGCGCCCGCCTACAATGGCAAAGTTGCGGTCGTGGACGGCGCGCATGATGGCCTTTAGTTCATAATCTCGCCCAAAGAACATGTTTTCGGGAACGGGGCCAGAGGTGACATAAGGGCTGACCACTGTCAGGTCCACCTGATGCAGGATCATGTCCACCAGTTGCCATTCGGGGTCCCTGGCGAGGAACAGGCTCCGCAGGTCGGCGTAATCCAGCACGATCAGGTCTTCGGCTCCCCCGCGCACCAACCGCTGCAATTCCTTGCCGCGTTCCAGCCGGTTGTTGTCCTCGTCCACCACAACCAACACGGCAAAGAACGAGGTCACGTTCAGCACGCGCATAAAGTCGCGCACGTTGGTGATAGTGTCTTCGCGCAGGTAACGCTCCAGCACGAAAATGATGGGGAACTCGGGCGGCAGGCTCAGGCGGATGGCGGGAGCCTTGATCTTGTAGCCAAACAGCGAGCGAAAAGCCCTGTTTTCTAGCGGGGTGAACCCCAACAGGTCGCAAAGCTGCTCGGTGATCTGCGAGGCGAGCGGCAGCGCCGCCGACACGTTGCGCGAGCGGGCGGCCAGCGCGTCCCAAATTTCGACGAAATGTTGCAGCCGCCAGTGCTTGGCTGGCTCGATGGCCGGGGGGTTGTCCTGAAATACCAGGTCCAGGTTCTTGTGCGTGTCCACATACCGGCGCATCGCTACCACGCGCAGCGCCGGGGGGACCGTTATCAGCATGTCGGGCACCACGCGGTTGTGCTGGAACAGCGCCGCCGAGATGCTCTCATCCCAGGAGCCGAGGTCGTCCTCATCCTCCTCGATGGGCGGCGCGGCCTCGCGTCGTCGGCCCCGCCATAGCACCACACCCGCGCCCGCCCCTATTGCAACCAGGGGCAGCAGCCAGGTAGCCAGGGAGAGCGCGCCCCACTGCGCCCCGTCCTGGCCGCGATAGATGCCCGCGCCGCTCGTTCCGACATAGACCGCTTCTGGCGCGCCGTCGTCCGAGGCGACACAGGCGGCCATCCCTTTTTGTACGCAGCCCGAACTGACCAGCACCCAGGTCGCGCCCTCATTCTGGCTGTAAAAGACGCCAGCGTCCGTGGCGGCGTATAGCCCCGGCGCGCCGCGGCCAACCTGCGCTACGGCCAGCGCCCGCACAGCCATGTTGGCAGGGAACGCGCCTTCGGACAGGTTCACCCAGCCGGACCCATTCCCCGCGCCACGGTAAACCCCGCCCGCGTCGGTGGCGGCGTACAGCGTATCGTTCCTGTTCGCCTGCACCAACAGGTGGGTGATCTGGCCGTTCAGGGGTTCGGCTGTCACGATTTCCCAGCTTGCATCCGACGGCGGGGTATTCAGTGGCAGTCGGTATATTTCGCTGCCCACTCCGGCATACAGCGAGCGCGCCCCCAGCCCTAGCGCCTGAACAGTGGTCTGGGGGAGGTTGGTGGGCAACGGCTCCCACGGGCTTTTGCCCCCGTGCCAGCGCCAGACTCCGTGGCCTGCCAGTGCCGCGTACAGCATCGGCGAGCCGTCGTCAGACGCGGGATGATGCACGGCCAGCGCCGTACAATGGGGCTGCGCCATCGGCGGGGCAGGGATTGGCTCCCACGTTTGCCCGGCGTTCGGGCTGACGTTCAAGTGCCCCTGGTCGGTGCAGGCGTACAGCTTGTTGGTGTCCACCGGATCGAGCGCCAGGTGGCTGATGGCGCGCATGGGGTCGTTGCTGGCTGGTCGCCATGTTTTGCCGCCGTTCTGTGTCTGATAAAGGTCATGCTCGGTCACAGCGTACAACTGGCCGCGTGTACCGGGCACGTCCACAATCTGCCGGATGGCGCTGCTATTGATTCCCCGGTTGATTGCGCTCCAGTGCAGGCCGCCGTCGGTGCTCTTGTAGGCCCCGCGAGTCGTTCCGGCGTAGAGCTGGCGAGGGGTTCCCGTGGTTACTACCAGGGCCAGAATCGGCTGACCCGCCCCCGCCTGGCCGAGCGCGTCCCAGCTTTGCCCGGCGTCCACCGAGCGGTACAGGTTGCCCCCCTGGTTGCTGGCGTACAGCGTGCCGTTATCATCGGGGGCGAACAGTAACATGGGGACGCTATCCAGCCCGGCGGCCTGCCCAACGCTCTGCCAGGTGGCCCCGCCATCCTGAGAGCGATATAGCCCTGTCGGCGTACCGGCATAGAGGTAGTGGCTGTTGGCAACGGCAAGGGCCTGCACGCGTGCGTCTGGCGGCAGCCCATTGCTCGCCGGATGCCAGCTTGTGCCAGCGTTCATGCTCACATAGACCCCCTGGTCGGTTCCGGCGTACACAATGTTGGGATTCCAGGGATGCACGGCCAGCGACCAGCTATCAAACAAAGGGGCGCCCTCTTGGGCCGATTGCCAATGCTCGCCCCGGTCAGTGCTGCGCCAGACGCTCCCTGCCGCGCCCGCATAGAGCAGGCTGGGGTACAGGGGATGCACGACGAGAGACAGCACGGCCTCGTGAGTGTTGCCCAGTGGCAGCCGCGCCCAGGTATCTCCACCATCCAGCGAGCGCCATAGCCCGTCATCTGTGGCCGCGTACAGGATACGCCTGTCCTCCGGGTTGATGGCTAACTGGCGGATGCTCCGGCAGGCGAATGTATCGGGGGCAACTGGCGCCCAGTCCGCGCCCGCGTTGCTGCTTTTATAGATGCCGCTGGACGTGCCAGCGAACAATACCTCGGCGCGTTGCGGGTCGCTCACCAGCGTATAGATCGCGCCGCCGGGCGGCCCTCCGGCGTGTTCCCAGCGTGTGGGGCCTTGGGCGGCGACAGCGACGGGATGCGCCAGCATCACCGCCAGCAGCAGCAATGAAAGGAACGCGAGCCGTTTCCATTGCGGGGTTGTTGTCATGCGATGCACGCTCCCCCAGCCATCGTTTGTAGGATGGATCATGGTGCAAGGTGGTGTGATTCAGATTGTCGCGGACGTCTCGCGCTCGTTCTGCCACGCGCAGCCGCTGCTGCCCGGGCCGGCAAGGATGCCGGCGGTCCAAAGCTGCTGCCCAGGTTGGGCGGCCAGGCCCGATCGACGTAGCGAACCGGGCCGGCAAGGATGCCGGCGGTCCAAAGCCGCTGCCCAGGCCGGGCAGCTAGGCCCAATCGACGTGCAACCGGTTCGCGCCGAGCAGGGCAGTAACCTGCTGCTCCAATTGCGTCGTGTAGCTAGTGGCAGCGTTGGGGAACTCGATCTCGACACGTCCTTGATGGTTGGTAAGACAAAAGCGGAAAGGAATGCTCCCGCTGTTAGCCGTCAGCAGACTGTAGACCCGATGGACGGTCTCTTTGGCCTGCGTCGCGTCCGCGCTCAGGGGGATGTCGACCCTGATGCTTGCGGGGCGTTTGCCGCTGGGCCGCCGCTTGCGCGCATCCTTGGGCAATTGGTAAGGCTCGATGCTATCCGCGATCAGCTTGGTGTCTTCGTCGCGCACGTCCACCTTGGCGTGTACCAACAGCAGCGAGCCTTCGCCCAGCAGCTCTTTGGATAGCTCGTAGGTGCGCGGGAATACGACCAACTCCATCGAGCCGGAGGGGTCTTCAAACTGCACAAAGGCCATGTTGTCGCCCTTTTTCGTGGTAATCACGCGAACGCCGTTGACGACACCGGCCACCTGTATCTGGCTGCCCTCCATCGTCGGGTCAATGTCCGAGAGGGGGGTGAGCCGCTCATCCACGTATTGCGAGAGCTGGTTGAGCGGATGGGCCGACATATAGATGCCCAGCAGCTCTTTTTCTTCAGCGAGCCGCTTTTTCTCCGGCATGGGGGGCACATCCTTGGGCAGGGCGAATGTCGCGCCCGCGGCCTGGCCCATCAGGTTGGGGCTGAAATCGAACAGGCTGGTCTGCCCGATCTCTTTGGCCCGGTGCGTCTCCTGGCTCTGGGCGATCATCTGATCCAGGGCGGACAGCAACGCGTTGCGCTCGCCCAGCCTGTCCAGCGCGCCCGCGCAGACGAGGCATTCCAGCACGCGCTTGTTCAGGTGACGCAAGTCCACCCGCCGGATAAAGTCGTCCAGGTCGGCAAAGGGTTCGTCGCCTCGCGCGTCAACGATGATCTGGGCGGGGCCATCCCCCACGTTCTTGATAGCGCCCAGCCCAAAGCGGATGGCCAGCTCTTTTTGCCCCAGCAGGTTGTGCCTGCCGCAGTGGTCCGACCACTCGACGGGTTCGATGGTGAAATCTACGTCGGAGCAGTTGATGTCTGGCTGGCGAATTTCGATCCCCAGGCGGCGGCATTCGGTGACCAGGTTGACCACCTTTTCCGTGTTTCCGCGCTCGACGGACAGCATGGCGGTCATGAACTCGATGGGATAATGGGCCTTGAGATAGGCGGTCTGCAAGGTGATGACGGCATAGGCCGCCGAGTGCGACTTGTTAAAGCCATAGTTGGCAAATAACTCGATGTCGGCAAAGATCTTTTCGGCGGCTTCTTCCGGCACGCCATGCTCCACTGCCCCTTTGAGAAAGATGTTGTGCTGCTTTTCCAGGTCCTTTTGTTTCTTTTTACCCACAGCGCGGCGCATCAGGTCGGCCTCACCGGGGGTATACCCGGCCAGGTCGCGGGCGATGCGGATAATTTGCTCCTGATAGACGATGATGCCATAGGTCTCGGCCAGAATTGGCTCTAGCAAGGGGTGGTGATAGGTGACTTCTTCGCGGCCAAACTTGCGATTGATATAGTTCGGGATGAACTGCATGGGGCCGGGGCGGTACAGGCTCAGCACGGCCACAATATCGCGAAACTCGGAGGGCTGCATCTCGCGCAGGGTGCGACGCATCCCGCCGCTTTCCACCTGAAAGATGGCGGTCACCTCGCCAGCCGATAGCAGCGCAAAGGTGTCTGGGTCATCCAGCGGGATGGACTTGGGGGTGAGCTGCTCGCCGGTAGTTTGTTCGATCCACCGGAAGGCGCGATCGAGCACGGTCAGCGTGGAAAGGCCGAGCACGTCCAGCTTGAGCAGGCCGATGGCCTCCACGTCTTCCATACAATACTGCGAGATGAGGCCCTCACCGCGAGGGGCGCGCTGCAAGGGGGTGTACGTCACCAACGGCTTGTCCGAGATCAGCACGCCCGCCGCGTGGGTGGAGAGGTGGCGCGAGAGGCCATGCACCGCCAGGGAATAGTCAATAAG
>JAAYXX010000597.1 GCA_012515695.1 Chloroflexota bacterium | reverse complement strand
GTTGAGGCCCAACGGAACCACTATATCATTGAACGAAAGGACAGAAGCATGAAATTCGAACACATGGGCTTTAACGTTCCCGACGCTGCCGCGATGGCGGAATGGTATGTGAAGCATTGTGGGATGTCGATTGCGCTCGCCAGCGAGGGCGCGCCTTATATGCGGTTCCTGGCGGATTCCACTGGCCGGGTGTGCGCCGAGATTTACACCAACCCCGCTGCGATCATTCCTGACTATGCGACGCAGGACCCGCTGGTATTCCACTTTGCCTTTGCCGTGGAGAACGCTCGAGCCGAGCGGGACCGCCTGGTTGCGGCGGGCGCTACCGTCGTGTCGGATACCACGTCGGACGACGGCTATGGGCTGATTATGATGCGCGATCCCTGGGGGATTCCGCTACAACTGTGCTGCCGCAAGCAGCCATTGGCGTAGACGAGGGGTTGACCACGGCATAGACGGGGAGCGAGAGCGTTCCCGAACTGCTGGTCCATGCCTCACCTGTTGTCAACAAGCGCGACAACGAATTGCTGCATCCGCGCCCGCAGCTTGCGCGATGAGCTGCGGGCGCTCTAGATTTCAGGCAAAAGGAAGCAGTACACATGACGACAGCCATTGATCCACAGTACGCTGGTTCTCAAGCCAAAGAGGATATAGCCGTTTTGCGGGAGCTGGCGAAGCAATACGTCGAGATTGCCCACAAGCCTGTGCAGGACACGCGCCGGGCGCTATGGCGGCAGAAGAATGGTCTGGTGGACGTGCCGCCGCTGATCTATATTCGGGCCTGTGCCTGGCACGAGATGCCCCAGGCGCGCTGCGTCTGCGCGGATCCATTCTACCGGCATTACGAGGACTATTTCCGGCAGATGATCTTTCAGGACACGTTCGACGATGACTATATCATCGAGCCGTGGGTGACGTTGCAGGCCACCTGTGTCACCCCGCCGGAAGGGATTTGGGGGCTGCCCGTGCGCTGGACGCGCACCGAGATGGAACACGGCTCTGGCGTGTGGGATGCGCCCATCAAAGAGCCAGACGACATCTACAAGCTGGCCGAAATCCACCACGTGATTGATGAGGAGGACACGGCGCGACGCCTGGAAAAGCTGCAAGAGGCCATCGGCGATATTGTTTGCATCAATGTGGATCGCGGGCCGGTCTATCGCATGTGGAACGGGGACATTTCCACCCAGTTGGCCTATTTGCGAGGCCTGGAGCAGATGATGTGGGATATGGTGGACCGCCCCGAATGGCTGCACGAACTGCTGTCCATCATGCGAGATGGGATTCTGCGCGCACATACCGAGGCCGAACAGGCGGGGGATTGGCGGCTGTGCGATCATCAAAACCAGTCCATGCCCTACGCGCTGGAACTGGACGATCCGGCAGCCAACAGCGCCCCCGTCACTCGCGACAAGCTGTGGACCTATGCCGCTTCTCAGGAGACCACCGCCGTCGGCCCGGCCATGTTCGAGGAGTTCATGCTGCAATACCAGATCCCTATCATGGAGAAATTCGGGCTGGTGGCCTATGGTTGCTGTGAAGACCTGACGCGCAAGATCGGCGTGCTGCGGCAGATTCCGCGCCTGCGCCGGATTGCTGTCGCACCGGCGGCCAACGTCGCTAAATGCGCCGAGCAGATTGGGCAGGAATACGTAGTGAGCTATCGCCCCAGCCCTGCCGATATGGTCAGCTATCGCTGGGGCCCGGAGCGGATTCGCTCGATTTTGCGGCGAGACCTGGAAGCCTGCCGGGAGTGCCATGTGGACATAACCTTGAAGGATGTGGAGACGGTGGAGGGAGACCCGAACCGGATTCGCAATTGGGTGGCGCTGACGCGTAGAGTAATTGACGAGTTCTGGCCTTCGTAAGACGCCCATACGTGGAGCGCCTGTTGAGGGTTGGCCACGTCTCGCAAAAGGCACAGTTTGTGGGGGAATGATATGCAAATCAAGGCTGTAGAGTTTTACATTCTGGAGGGGGAGCCGGTCGTGCGGCAGGTATCGTCGCGGGGCCGGGGCACAATTGACCGCGTGCCGGGCAATCTGTCGGGGCTAAACACCCATTCGGCAGGTTTTCGCAGCACCAAGGGGGATGCGGTTGTCTCATACGTTGACGATCATCCTTCGCCTACGTATCGCGCCGTGTTGCGGCTTGTCACTGATGGGGATTTACATCCCTACGCGGACTATGCCACCGGTTTTTATGCCGGCGATCTGGAATGGAAAGCCAAAGAATTCATGGCCATTATCGCGCCGATGTTGGTGGGCGTGGATCCGTTTGATCGC
>JAAYXX010000596.1 GCA_012515695.1 Chloroflexota bacterium | reverse complement strand
TTCATCTGAACGTGGATGTCGCCATAGCCCTCGTAATAGCGGCGGTAGATTTCCACGCGCCGTCTCAGTTCGGGCGACTCGACAATCTTGCCCTTGTCGTCCAGTTGCAGGCCGGGGTCGATGCCGCACACGTTCTCGCCGCAGGTCAGCACGATGCCAGAGATGGCCGCGCCCACGGCAAAATGCTCCCAGTTCACGCGGGCCACGTCGGTAGAACCCAAGGCTCCGCTGATGATGGGCATACGCAGCTTCTCGCGGTGGATGTAGCCGATCTCCAGATCGGTGTTGACCATCGTGAACAGGGTATTATCTGGCCCGGCGACGGTTCCCTCGGGCAAACCATCTGCTCCCAGGGCATACCCGTGAATGTTGAAATGGGAGTAATCTACCGGATAGTCCTTATCCGCTCCGGCGGTCAGGGTGCCATAGGGACCAGGGTAGAGCACCTCACGTCCGCGGAAGGTGGACTGCCAGACCTCGCAGTTCCCCTTGCAGCCGTCGATGCAACGGGTACAGAGGCCAGAGGATGGCGAGAAATCGCGGGACCGGTTGGTCGTCTGGGTGGCTTCGTTGGCGTTGGGTCGTGATAGATGGGCCATGATTGTTTATCTCCTCTGTGTGTGGAATGGAAATAACCAACGGACAATACCCGTTTCGCCGAACTAGCAGACGCCAATCGTTGGCTGGACCACCACATTGGGAGATAGCCACATACGATGTGGCAAACGCTCAAGGCTAAATAGGGGAATCGCCTGCTCCATGTTACACAAACGGATGCCGTCGTTTTGCATAACATAGCACAAACACAGAGGCGCAAACATCCTCCATATGGAGGATGTCATGAGGGGGGTATATCCTCCGAATGGTCTATTGGATCAACCCCCAGCGTACCGCGCAGACAGCGGCCTGGGTGCGATCAGAGACGCCCAACTTTTGGAGGATATTCTGCACGTGGGTCTTGATGGTGGTGGGGCTGAGGATCAGTTGCTCGGCAATTGCCGTATTGGTATGCCCTTCGGCTATCAGGCGCAACACCTCCAACTCGCGGGGGGACAGCTCTTGTAGTGGAGCGCAGGAAGACGACGCCGTGGGCTGGATAGCCTGCCCGACCCTTTGCAGCAGTTGTGGCATCATCGAGGGGGCGATGATGGCCCCACCCTCGGCTGTGATGCGCACAGCGCGCACCAGCTCTTCCCGGCTGGCATCTTTGAGGATGTACCCTGCCGCTCCGGCTGCAACAGCCTGGAACAAGTAATCCGGGTCATCATAGAGCGTGACCATGATGATGCTGGTTTGAGGCGAAAGGTTTTTGGCGTGGCGCAGGGCCGTGAGGCCGTCCATCCCCGGCATGCGAACGTCCATCAAGACGATGTCGGGCTTGAGCTGGGAGATGAGATTGAGCGCCTCCCCGCCGCTGGCGGCCTCGCCTACAACCGTTATATCCACTTCCAGGCTGAGCATGGAGCGCATGCCCTCGCGCACGATGGCCTGATCATCAACTAGCAGAATACGGATCATTTCTCGTCCTCTGGAGAGAGAGTGGCCTGTTCCCGGGGGATGCAAACCTGCACACAGGTTCCCTTGCCAGGCTCACTATCAATCACGCAATGGCCGCCCATGAGGCGCGCCCGCTCGCGAATACCGATCAGCCCCATGTGTAGCCCCTGTTTCGGCTCTGCCGAGGGGCCTGACGCCGCCTCTACCACCGCGGCCACAGAGGCGGGGTCAAAGCCTTTGCCCCAGTCCCGCACGGTGACACACAACTCGCGCTTGCCAGCTTGCAACCGCACCTCGACGCGCTCGGCTTCGGCATATTTGCGCGCGTTTGTGGTGGCCTCCTGGACGATGCGGAAAAGCGCTGCCTCCAGGGCGGGGGGGAGCTTGGTCCAGTTGGGGTCCACCTCCAGCGAGACTTGCCAGTTGGCTTCTGTCGCCAGTTGAGCCACGTACAGCCGCAGGGCGTGCGCCAGACCAAAATCATCCAGGCCAGCCGGGCGCAGTTGGCCGATAAGCCGCCGGGCCTCATAGATGGCGCGCCGCAATAGCTGGACGCCCTGCTCCATCTCCCGCTCTTCCACTTCTGACTCGCGGGTATGCCAGGCTTGCGCCGTTTGCAGGTGTTGATAGGAGGCTACAATCAACTGCACCAACCCATCGTGCAAGTCAAACGCGAAACGCCTGCTCTCTTGCTCTTCGCTGGTGATGACGTTCTCGACAAAAGAACGCAACTGCGCTCCCTGGATTTCGACTTCGCGGTACAGGTGGGCGTTATCCAGCGCGATGCTCGCCTCAGAAGCCAGGTAACTGAGCAGCGTGCGAGTCTCGGCGGTATCGAGCCGGGCATCCGCCGCGTATACTTCCAGCGTGCCCAGGCAAGCGCCGCGCGCGGCGATGGGAGCAGCAGCCATGCTACCGCGCACCCGCCCGGCGTCGTCTAGCAGTGGCCCCGATTGCACCTGCTGGAGCCGGCTGGCCTGATCGCGTAGCAGGGTCATGGGGTGGCAATCCAGGTCCAGCAGCCATTCATCTGTCATCCCTTCCGAGATGTCCACGCATTCCGTAGAGTTGTTGCGATGGAGCAGCAGCCTGCAAGCCGAGACATCGAACAGACGCAGGGCCGCAGAGACGATGGCCCGGTGTACCTGGTCCATTACCAGAGAGGAGCCGATCACCTGACTGGCCTGGAACAGGGCGAGCAGGTGATCCAGGTTCACCCGCAGGGAGTTATAGAGTCGGCTCTGCTCGCGGAGCCGCTCATTGAGCACGGCCAGTTCCTGGTTGCGCTGGATCAGCTCGCGATTCGTCTGGTTCAGCATGTCGCGGACTTCAGCCAGCTCCCGGTTCTTGGCGGCCAACGCCAGAGTGTACGCCTGCTGGCTTTCAGGGGGCACAGGTTGCGGCGAGATACGCAAGATGCTGCCGTCCACCGTCGCCCGGTGAGGGCGAAACATCGCTTCTGAGTAACGGCCCCAGACCTTGAGCGGCGAGATGGTCATGTCGTCTCCCAGCGGCTCTACCTTGAGCAGTATCTGGGTGCAATCCTTGATGGCGGCCACTGTGGCGGAGCTAAACTGTCCGATCACCAGATCCCAATAGGCAATAGACTGCAACTGGAACAGCAAGGGGCACATGGTCAAAAAAAAGCCGCGCAGCCTTTCCTCAGAGCCTAGCCAGGGGAGCAGCGAATCCAGCGGCTCGAAGAGATAGTACCCCTGAGGGGCCAGGCGGCAGACGTGTTCGCGCAGCACGCTGACCAGGTCGCCGTCTGTATTCAGCTCAGCGATATTCAGCACCCGCGCATGTGGGGCGGTGGCAACCAGCTCATCCAGCAAGCCCTGGGAGCGCACATAGACGAACCCGTCGGAGGATGCCTTTATATGGGAAAGCAAAGACGCCACAAAGGGCAAGTATTCCTGCCAGTCGTGGGTATAAAAGACCACATTGTCCCCGGCGTGCAGCGTTTCCACCAGGGCGTCAAGCTCGGGAGAACCGGTTGAGAATAAGGCTGGCATGATGTACCTCAGTTGCGCGAATCGTAGCTATCTATGATATCGGTGAGGCGCGTATTCGCAAAAAAAACAGCCCGGCGAAAAGCCGGGCTTCATTGTCCGTAGCGTACTGCTGGCAAAGGCTACAAGCTAGTGTACCCTCAAGAGGGAGGCTAGCAGGCTAACAAACTCTGGGGCGGCGTCCTCTGCGGGCACCAGGACGCGATCCTGGTCATAGATGATGCGCAATACAGGCTGCCTGGTTTGGCGAGCGCCGATGCCGATAAAGCCGCCCTTTTTCTCCACCTTGTAACAGACGAGGTTATTGCCCTCTATTGCGACCACGTACCCATGCGGAGCGATTTTGGCCTCGATCTCGATCTGGAACTGCTTTGGAGTCCCATGCTTAGCCCACACCTGAATCTTGTGCAGTGCCTCGCTGTCCATCGTGCCTCCTCCTTTGGAGATATGAGTGCCTGAAGGGCCGCAATTGTATACCGTTTATATGCTAATTATAGCGTGCAATGGGCAGGAGCGCAAGATCCATTTCGCGCCCAAGCCGTCTTGATAGCGCGTTATTGCCGCCATATCCATTTTGTATAGTGGAAGGAATGTTACTACGATAAAGTGCGTTATTGTGCCTTGATTGGCAAGAGCCGCGCCCGACGCTCATTTGACAAGTCGGCCAAATTGGACATAATAAGTCTTGAAGCGTGAACGACCTGACGCTTCCTGACATAGCTATCCTAAAAAGGGGGAGGTGATGTGGATGGACAACAGTAGTAAGCCCAGTGCCCTAGCATCACCTCGGTATACCGATCGCTAGGGCACACAAGCAGACAACGCCCCTCCAACGGAGGGGCGTTGTCATATCTGGCGATTGTGTCAGCCGATGATTGCTTTATGCCTGTGGCAGGGACAGGTAGAATGTAGACCCCTGCTCCACCTGGCTTTCCGCCCAGATGCGGCCACCGATCAGATTTGCCATCTCGCGCGCGATAGCCAGCCCCAGGCCGATGCCCCCGTATTGCCGCCGCAACGAGTCCGCTACCTGATAGAATCGCTGAAAGATATTTTCCAACTCGTCCTCTGGTATGCCGATGCCTGTATCGGTGACCTGAATTACCAAACGGTTGCCCTCTGACTGGGCCGCAATGTGGATGGCTCCGCCTTCCGGGGTGAATTTGACGGCATTGGAGATCAGGCTGCTGAGGATCAAGTAGAGGATCTCGGCGTCGGTGTGAGCTAATGGCAGCGAGTCGGGCACATCCACGGTTATGCGCTGGCCTTTGCGTTTGGCAAGGATGCCGGTATTAGCCAGCACCTCCTGGATGGTGGTAGCAATGTTTACATCGGCCAGCTTGACCTGAGCTTCTCCTGTGTCTATCTGTCGCAGGCTCACCATGTCGTCGATGATGGACTTTAGTTGCATGGCCGCCTCAACGACCTGGATCAGGTGTTCTCGGATGGGGCCGGTGGCCTCGTCCTCCAGAATCGCCGCATAGGCCAGGATTACGGCGAGGGGAGAGCGGAGTTCGTGGGCCGCGATGCTGAGGAACTCGCTCTTGAGGTAATCCAACTCGGTCAATCGCTGATACGCCTGCTCGATTTCACGAAAGAGGCGGGCATTATCCAGGGCGATGGCGGCCTGGCTGCCCAACACCGATAGCAGTTCGACATCCCCTTCGGTAAAAGGGGCGTCCTCCCGTGTGCGAGAGATGTTCAGTACGCCCAGCACGTTGTCCTGGCGAATCAGCGGCAGGCAGATGGCGCTCTTGACCTGTTCCCCGCGTTCCAGCGTTCGGAAGCGGGGATCGCAACGCACGTCGCCTTGCAGGATGACCGGTTCGCGGTGTTTAATGGCATAGCCCGCGATTCCCTGATCTGCCCGTTGGCGGGTGTTGGCTACCACATCGGGCGGAAGGCCCACGGCGGAATGGATGGTTAGTTCGTCGTTTCCATTCAGCAGCATCAAGGA
>JAAYXX010000595.1 GCA_012515695.1 Chloroflexota bacterium | reverse complement strand
TTTCGAAATGACTGCCATAGATCCTGACGAGGAAATACTTGTCGGACTGGTCTCGCGCCGCCTTGATTTGATCTGCGAGATCGACATAACTGCCCCTGCCGATCACCTGCGCGCGCGAAGTGGGGGCGGCGTAGCCTTGCCAGTCATCGGCCAGGTGATACCAGTCCCACCAGGGGACAGAGATGTCCAGCACATCATTGTTGATGAACCCGCACATGTCGACGTCGCCGTAGACTGTGCGCAGCGCGTCGGCGGCATCGGGGCACAGGTCAATGGCATAGGGCACGCGCTCGGCGGGGCGGTGGTCAATGGCAGCCCGGACGTGTTCGCGACTTGTCATAGCAGATTGCCTTTCGATGATGAAATGGCGGGAATACGCCTAGTATTGTACGACTGGCTCCTGCGGCGAGAGTCCGTGCGGGTCATTGACCTGCGCCCCCCGTGGGGCAGGCACCGGGCCGGATAGCAGCGGGTCGTCGGTGGCTCTCATCCAGGCCAACAGGCGGGCGCGCATATCCTCCAGGGTGGTGACATGGGCCGGGTTGTCGGCCAGGTTACAGGTCTCTTGTGGGTCGAAGGCCAGATCGTATAGCTGCTCGGCAGGCACGGGACGAGTACGCCAACCGTGGGCCAGCCAGACATCCTTGCTGGGGCTATCGTCGCAGTTGGGCAGGACAGGCGTAGCGGTGTCGCCGAAGCGGCGAATATACTTCCATCGCTGAGTACGCACGGCGCGCTGCGGCTCGTAGGCGGCGTGGTAGGTGACTTCGGCGTAGAGTTCGTCGCGCATCTGGGCAGCCTCGCCGCGAATGACGGGCAGGAAAGAGCGCCCTTGCAGCCAGGCGGGCGGGGCGATCCCCAGCAGGTCGCAGAGCGTCGGGAAGATGTCGACTTGCGAGACGAGCGCATCACAGACGCGCCCTCCGGTAAAGCCGCCCGGTCCGCGCATGATGAGCATAACCCCGATGCCGTGATCCGTCAGGTTGCATTTCATGCCGGGGAAGGCGATGCCGTGATCGGTGGTACAGATAACCAGCGTGTTCTCTGCGAGGCCATTTTCCTCCAGCGCGTCCAGAACTGCGCCCATGTCCCGGTCGAGCATGCGGGCGCTGGTGTGAAAGGCGGCCATGTCGGTACGGGTTTCGGGCGTATCGGGCAGGGGCGCGGGGGGCATCGTGTAACGCGGGTCATCTTCTGGCGCTGGCGTGGGGAAGGGACGGTGCGTGTTGGTGAACCCCACGGACAGAAAGAAGGGCTGCGCGGCGGAGGCACGGCGCAGAAACTCGACGGCGTTGGACGCAGTGCGCTCGGCTGGGTGAGCAGGTATGACCTCGTCATAGCCGATCATCGCCGGGTCGGGGGCAACGTGCTGGACGCCGATCAGTGTAGAGCGATAGCCAGCGGAGCGGAGGGTGTGCACCAGGTGTTGGCGATAGTCGTGCAGGCGAAAGCCGCGATGGGCCAGCCCGATCATTCCGCTGCTGTGGGCGCACTGGCCGGTGAGCAGGGCGGCGCGACTGGGAGAACAGGTAGGCGCCGCGCAAAAAGCCTGGCGAAAGAGCACCCCTTGTTCCGCGAGGCGTTGAAGGTGGGGCGTGGGCACAGCGTGGCCGTAAGGCTGAATGTATCTGCCGGTGTCGTGTGAGTGCAGGTAGAGAATGTTGGGTGGGTTCATCTCGCCTCCTTGACCCTATTGCTTGGCCCTATTGTAGGTTCTATCTCGGAAAACCACAATAAGGGAAGTCGCCGTTTGAGCGACTTCCCTTGAGAGGCGATGGATGTAAGGCTATTCTGCGGGGTTCCTGCTGCTCAGCGCGCGGAACAGGAAGTACGCTCCCAAGGCGATGATGGCGATAGGCCAGACGTAGACGAACCAACTCGCCGATTCGCCCAAGACGACCAGGGCCAGAACAAACAGCACCACGGCGGGTATCCAGGCCCAGCGCATGCGTCCCTCTGGCGTGGGCAGGATGGCGACCAGGAAGAAGGTCAGGCTCAGGCCCAGGAAAAAGATGGCGCCCGAATCTATGCCCCACAGGCTATCGCCGATGGCTGCTACGAAGGCGAGGGTAAGCAGCACCCCGCCGGGAATGACCGCCCACCAGTTTTCTCGGCTAACCAGGTAGACAGCCCAAAAGCTGAGGGCCAATGCGCCAAGGAAGAACGCGCCGCCCCACGCGTCCGCTTCGGCAGGGAGCAGGGCATCCATCAGCAGCAGTCCCGCCAGCCCAAACAGGGCGAACGCGGGAATTAGCGGCCACCAGATTGCCCGGTTCTTGACAAAGACGTACAGGAAGCGAACACCTACGGCAGCAAAAATGACTGCCCAGAGCAGGGGGAGGTTGCCCCCCAGGACGCCGAGGTTCTGCAAGAGAACCAGCAAACCGACGGCGATGAGAAGGATGCCCCAGATGAGCGGGGTATCGAGCTTTTTCATGTAACCTCCATGTGCGTGACGAATGTTGATGGTTTGATAAACTCAATCGGGCTGCCAGGGCTTGGGCGGCTAGCGGATTTCCAGCGAGCCGACGTCGACCTGCGCTTCGATGTCCACCCGGTTCGGTGCCGTGTCGTAATCCGGTGACTGGTATACATTGCCGATCTGAGGGAACCTGCTTCTGTCGATGGTCATGCCCGACAGGTCTCCCCGCGTGTGGATACGCGCAGCGACCTGAGCAGGCACCTCGATCTGAACAGAGGCGGCTCCTGCCTGGACGAAGACGCGGGTATAGCCTGCGTTGGCGGGCAACCCGATCTCGGCGGAGCTGGCTCCCGTCTTGACCCGCAGCTCGGAGACGAGCAGGTGCGTCAGGTCTAGCTGGACCAGGTTGGCCCCGCCGTCGATGTCGAGTGCGTACACGATGGTTGGGTTGAGCCGCACGTCCCAGATTCGGCCACCGTTGGAGAAGAAAGGCCAGGCGAAGATGAACTGCGCCGGGCTGCTGGAGGGGGCGTGCATATCCAGCGTATAGATGTCCTGATCGCGGCCCGTGCGGTAGGCGATGCCGCCCGCAAACTGGCCTGTCAGCAGGTCGGTGGGGCCAGCCCCGGAACTGAGCGTCAAAGGGCCAGCGCCGTGACGGATGCGGAGTCGGCCACGTTCAGCCCCCTGGTGGGGGATGGTGACGCGCTCGGTGCGACTTGTTTGCGACCTGTGGCTGGATTCCCAGACGACCAGGATGCCCAGGCCAATCAGGATCAAAGGGATGAGCAGACCCCACACGTTGACTCGCAGGATGTCCAATTCTTGCAGCAACAAGAGCGTTCCCAGAACCAGCAGGGCCAATCCCCAGAAGACGCGCCTTCTTGACATGCGGTTACTCCTAACTGCGGCAAAGCGCCGTGCGTTCTATCCATGTAATCTACGTATGTGCGTAGCGTCCGGTTGCGCGGCGCGCGCGGCGAGTTTTCGATATTTTGCGACACAAAATGCTGGGCGACAGTAGGCCTGCCGCCCAGCGTGCTTTGCGATGGCAGAGAGGGGTTCCGCCTGGCGCAAGGAGGAGGGCAACTATGGCCCGGCTTGCGCTTACTCTGCGATCAGAGGCAATGCCGCGACGCGCAGGTTGGTGGACCCGTACGGAATCAGGGTGACCTCCTCCAGCGGCTCCTGGCTGGAGTGGGGGCCGCCGTCAATGGGGCCAGCCGAGTTGTCTACCAGGGTCCATTGCGGGAGGCGGCGCGCCCTGGCGCGAAGCGTGACGGGCGCGGCGTCTGTGTCGTAGGGTATGGCGCTGATGGGTGCGGTTTCCACGGTAATTGTGGCTTCGGGATGGGCAGGGTCCAACAGCAGGCCATAGTTCCAGGGGGTAGTGGGATAGACCTCCCAGTCGGCGTGGGGCAATGTGCCGCCGATTTGTCGCCATGATTCGCCGATTTTGAGGCCAAAGAGCAGCGGGCCGCGATAGATAGAGACCAATCCCTCGTGGCCGGTGGTGACGCGCAGCGACATGGGCAGGCGCAGGTCCAGTTCGTCGCCGTCTTGCCACACGCGTTCCAGCCGGTGGAAGGATTCTGCCGCGGGGGGCTGCTCTTCGTGGCCGTTGAGCGAGAGCGCGGCTCCTTCGGCCCATGCGGGAATACGCAGCAACAGCGGGAAGCGGGTGGGATGCGGCAGAGACAGGCGCAGATGGACCGAACCGTCGAAGGGATAGTCTGTCTCGATGGATAGCGTGGCGGGCACGTTATCAGCCACGAGGGCGGAGGCGACACATGGGCCATACGCCACGACAGCCAGCCCGCCGTCGGGCGTTGCCATGCACAGGCTCTTGGCGAACTTGGGCCAGGCCTGATGCATGTTGGCCGTGCAGCAGCCATAGTGCGGTTCCAGGCCGTAGAGGTTGGAAGTATCGGTGTTGTTCGACCAATTGCGGCGGGCGATGTTGGATATGACCTGGTTGACCTGTTGGTCGTAGACATGCGCCCACATATCGGGCTTGCACGCGGCGGGATAGGCGTTGTAGGCCAGCGTCTCCAGGGTATCCGCGTAGAATGGGTCGCCCAGGATGCGGACCAGTTCTTCCAGGGAGAACATGTATTCGGCGACGGCGCACAGTTCGGTGCCGCTGGTGGGCGACGTGCCATTCAGGTGCTCGTCGCCGCTCCAAATGCCGTTGGGCTGGCCGTGGTGACGCATAAGATGGGCGATGCCCTGGCGAGCAGCCTGTTTGTGCCACGGGGCGCCGGTTAGCAGCCAGTTGACAGCCGGGGTCTTGATGCCCATTGCGTTGTTGACGACGTGGGTGAACATGCCGAACTCGCGGAGAGGGATCAACTCCCCGACGGCATAGCGCCCTTGCAGATCGTCCCAGGGGTTGGTCTGGCGGGCGATGAGGGCGGCTAGATCAAGCAGGAATGGCTCGCCGGTGAGGTTGTAGAGCCATTGGACGGTGAGGATATTGTCGGCGGCGCGGGCAGCGCCCCAATCGGACAAGGGGCGAGCGAGGAGCGCCCTGGACTGATAGCGGAAATAGGCCCCCATCAGGCTGGGCACGCGCGGGTCGCCAGTGGCCTCATAGTAGGAGGTGAGCACCTTGAGCATTACCATGCGGGGCCACCAGTCGCGATCGCGGGCAGGGCCAAACTGCCCGTTGGGCTGGGCGCTGTTGAGCGTCCAGTTCATCCAGCGGTGGGCCTGGGCGATGAGGGCAGGGTCGTCTAGCAGGTAGGCCAGGGGGATCAGTCCATCGCAGTAATATGGCCCGCGCTCCCAGGCGTGGCCGGGGCCTCCCAGCCAGCCGTTTTCGGGGCCGACATCGGGCCAGAATTCACTCAGGTGGCCGGTGAGGCCATTGGCCTGCACGCGTAGTTGGTCGAGCAGCCAGCCGCGAGGCTTGACAGCGCCCAGCGGCAGTGGGATCAGGGCGGTGGGTTGCAAGGGCGGGCGATTGGGCGGTAGCGCCAAAGGTTTGGGCATGATGCGCTCCTCGTGCAGCGTTCTAGTCGGTGTTGGTTAGCAGGGCTTTACTCGATATTTGTTCAATACGGCTTCATTTAGCTTGAAACCCAACCCCGGACGGTCAGGGACCTCGATGAGGCCGTTCTCGTCAGGGACCAGGGGCGGGTCTAGCAATTGGGAGATGATGGGTGAATCTGGGAAGGCCAGCGGGTATTCGATGAAGGGCATATTGGGCGCTACGGCGGCCATGTGCACTTCGGCGGCCACGCCGACCATGTGACACCAGGCATGTGGGATACAGAGCAATCCCCGGCGGTAGGCGGCCTCAGCGATTTTGAGGATTTCGCTGATGCCGCCAGAGCGAACCGACGAGGGCTGGACGACGTCGACATGCCCGCGAGTCATCAAGTCCTCGAATTCAAAGCGGGTGGAAAAGCCCCAATCGCCCGCGGCAATGCGCGTATCAACGCTATCCGCCAGCCGCGCATAGGCGTCCAGGTTATCGGGGGGCAGCGGGGCCTCGACGAAGAAGGGGCGGTAGGGTTCGATGGCGCGGATGGTGCGGATGGCCTGGCCGGTTTCCTGCCAGAGGTTTTGCACGTCAATCAGCAACTCGCGCTCCTCACCGATTACCCGGCGGGCCAGACTGACGACTGCGATATCTGTATCCACGCGCCCATGCCCAAAGCCGCCCGGCCATTCCTCCACTTTGACGGCGCGGAAGCCCATGTTCACGGCCTGCGTCAATCGCTGGCGCATTTCCTCGGCGGTGTCCCCCGGCGGGTAGACGGTGGCGTAAGGGGTGACATGGGTTTTGATGGTGGACTGGCGGCGAGTGGCGCAGAAGGAATGCCAGATCAACTGACAGACGGGTTTACCCAACGCCTGACCGGCAATGTCCCACAGGGCTGTCTCCACTGCGCCGATGGCGGCGATGGTCACGCCGCGCCGCCCGAACAGCCCCGTTCCGGCGTACATCTTTTGCCAGAGGCGTTCTACCTCCAGCGGGTCTTCGCCTTCCAGCAGTTGCTTGAGGCCTCCCCGGCAATTGATGATGGCTTCGATGACCAATGATGGGGATTCGGCCTGGCCGATCCCACTCAGTCCCTCGTCGGTATGCACTCTGACGAGGGTTAAGCATCCGGCTATACTGTCGGGGTCGTGCAGAGCAATGGTCTCGATCTGTGTGATTTTCATATCGCCTCCCTCGGACCTTGGAGGTCCGCTGATACGCCCAACTCACGCACTCCACCGGATCATCAACTTACTTGACGAGGGCGATGACGTGGCAGATTGTGCGCGGATGTTACCCTGATTGCGAACCGGATGCAAGCGCACATTTCGGTGTGCCTGCGAAGCACGCCATACTTGATATGCCGTGAAAAGTGGCCTAAACTATGCCTTGTGCGTCCGGTGAGCAGATTTGGGAGGGAAATTGGATGACCATCGAATCCCAGCATGAGGCGAGATCGACGCTATCGTTTGATCTTGCCGACCCGCGCTATCGCGCATGGTGGTCCAGCCATCCGGCGGTGGGCGATGCATCGTTTGACAGCTTTGAGCGGCTACCCGCCAACCCGATCCATGTAGGATCGCCGCCCTACGAGTGGCCGGTGAATGGGTTTCTGTATCGCGATCCGGTATCGGGGCATCTGTATGCGTACGTGAGCGAATACCCGCGCGGGTACTGGCCGCCGGGTGGCATTCTATTGTACGTTTCGCGAGACGAAGGGCGCTCGTGGCAACGGCTGGGCGTGGTGCTTCAGGGGTCGCCCGATGCTTTTGATGGCGACGGGGTGCGCCCTGGCGGTACGGTGGATGCCAGTTTGTGGTACGCCGATGGCAAATACCACTTGCTATATGGTTGGTGCAAGCCGGACAACTCGGACGGGGGGCTGGCCTATGCCTGGAGCACGCATCCGGAGGGGCCTTTTACTCGTGCAATGGAACCGGTGCATGCCGAATCTCGGCAGGCGTTTCTGCTGGGGCGCTACAAGCGGGTATACGCCAGCACACTGATTCAGCGGCAGCGCGACTGGTTGATTCTGGCGTGCATGTCCACGCCGCGTAATGCAGGGGGGACGTGGGCGTTCGTGGCGCTGACCTCCTTGCAACCCGAAGGGCCGTACGATGGCCCCCGGATACTGCTTCATCCGCAGAGCAAGACATTTCTGCCGGTTCCGGTAGAGTTTTACCCATGCTTTGTGCATGAGGGTTACGTATATGCCCCGGCGACATCCGTGGCGCGCAATCGCACGTTCCAGGTGATCTATCGCGCCCCGTTGGAAGACGCGCACATGCCAGAATCCTGGGAGGTGTATCAATATGGCTCCTGCTGGCATAGCGAGCCGGTGGAGCACGAGACGGAGGGCATCTGGGGGCAGACGTTCTCGGGCGCGATGGGGCCGGGCAGGACGCTTTGGGCGCTATTTCCCTCGAAGAATAGCCAGGACTGTGGCACGATTAGCATAGTGCGGCGACCGTGGAAGGCTCCCTATCGCCAGGGGTTTGCCCTATCTGCGCCGAATGCACCGAGTCTAACGGTGTTCCAACGGCGTTTTGACGATTTCCGGCTGCTGGCAGAGTTGCGGTCATCTGGCGTCAAGCGCCTATTGTGGGGATACGACGCCCCTTGTGGTCCCGACAGGCCGGTGGGGGCCGAGGGGAGGCCGCACCCGTTGAGCCTGGCGGGCTATACCAGCCTGACCCTGCACGCGGGCGGCTGGGCGGTGGAGCGCGTCGCTTATGATGGCGAGCGCACGGTGTTGGCTGCTGGGGCGGCTCCACAGGGGCGAGGGATGCAGGCGGACGCTGTGAGCGTCGAGCAGGATCAGGAGCAGCTATCCATCCAGGTGAACGGGACGCTGGTATGGATGGCGGCGCGCGATGGCGGCGGCGCAGGCAAGATCGGGTTCCTGGCGGACGCGGGCAGCGTGCTATATGTAGACAGATTGCAGGTGGCCGGGCTGGGGGAGGAATGCTCGCAGTGGCTATTGCCAACCGAGGCGTTGATGGGTTCGGGTGTGGCAATGGGCGAGTGGCAGCAGGAAGACGACCCCGCTTTTACCTTTGGCTTTGGGTTTGCGACGGCAGGCCAGGGAATGATGGCCAAGTGGAACTATCGTGGCGGAGGCTTTCGCCTGTGGAGTCCACGCAGGCCAGGGCTGGGGACTATGCGGGTGTATGTGGATGGGGTGTATGCAGGTGAGGTGGATCAGGGGGCGCCAGTCGTTCAGCCATCCTGCCCGCTCATTGAGTGTCGTGACCTGCCCTTTGGCTACCATGCGATTACGGTTGAGCAGCAGGAGGGGACTATACTCTGCGACAGTCTGGAGGTGCTCTTTCCCCTGGATCAGCCGACAGCCCGCAACTTTTGGGCACGCGAGCGGTTTAACTAAGTAGCGCGACAGGGGTTGTAACGGGCGACTCGCGGTGTGATGGCGTGTGGGCCGTACAGGTTAGCTGATTGCACGAAACACGAACCGAGGGGAACGAGCAGTGGGGAATCATTCTTTACAGGATAAAACGGCTGTCGTTACGGGCGCTTCCAGCGGCATTGGCAGGGCCACCGCGCTGGCGCTGGCGGAGCAGGGCGCGCGCGTGGCCTTGATGGCGCGCAGGCAGGAGGCGCTGGAGAAGGTGGCCGCCGACATTCGGGCGCTGGGGCGGGAGGCTCTGGTGCTGCCTGCCGACGTGACGGTGCAGGCGCAGGTGCAGCAGGCCATCGCGGAGGTTGTGCGGCAATGGGGGCGCGTCGATATATTGGTATCCAATGCTGGAACGTACTATCGGCGTCCCGTGGATCAGTTGGACCCCGAAATCATCGAGCGTTCGATGGCCGTCAATTTTTACGGGGGGCTATATGCCATCCTGGCCGTGCTGCCCCACATGATCGAGGGGCAGTCGGGGCATCTGGTGCTGGTGACGTCGCTGGATGGGCGCAAGGGGCTACCTCTGGATGCGCCTTATGTCGTGGCCAAGTTTGCCATGACCGGCCTGGGGGATTGCTTGCGGCAGGAGTTGCGCGGCAAGGGGATTCATACAACGACCGTGATGCCGGGGCGCGTGGATACGCCGCTGCTCGAAGATATCCAGGTGCCGTGGATATCCGCCAAGATCAGCCCCGAGACGGTGGCTCGTGGGATTGTGCGGGCCATCAAGAAGAGGCAACCTGTCGTGATTACCCCGTTGACAGGCCGGTTCTTGTATTTGATAGACACTATTTCCCCACGGATTGGGGATTGGATTGTGCGTGCTTTTCATCTGGAGGGGCGTCAGAGTTAGTCGCCGAGTCCTGGATGCTATACGCTCTGGGGGCACGCCAGTGCCTCCGGGCGGATTTTGCCAGCTACCTGCCTGTGCGCTCGATGGTGGTGCTGGCCTATATGGGAGCTATTGAAGGATGACAGTGTTGGATCAAGATTTGGTAAGGGAGAATCTGTGGCAACAGACATGGTCTCGGTCGTGGCCGCGGCCCCTGCATCCGTGGCTGCGGCGGATACGGGTGACGTTCGTGCCGGGCAGCATGACGCCGCTGCTAGGCCGTATTAAGCAGGGCTTGATGGGGCGGTTTGCGGCATTGGGGCACGAGTTGCAGGACAAGCCTGATGATGACACGTCCGTCGTGCTGACGACTGCCCAGTTGGGCGAGGTGGTATCGTGGCGCAAATCGCTGTTGCTGGTGGCGCGACGACGCTTTCGCTTGAAGCATACCCCCCACGTCTTTACCCTGGTACATGCCACCCCAGACCATTTGCGCGCTCTGCTTCGGCGACTTGCGACGGCGCTGGGCAAGGACCCTGTTGACCCGGAGGATTTCGCTTATCCTGGCCTTGGCCCGCGTGCTCCGCATGTGCTGATCGAGCAGGGGCAGCGGGGCGGCCCCATGTTGGCGTTGGAACGGCTGGTGCAGGCCCAGGCCAAGGCCATTCGGGTGATTCTGGTAGTGGGCGACGAGGAGCCGGAAGAGGCGTATCACTTTGACCTGGCAGGCGCACATGCGCGCACGGACGCGGTGGACCCTGGCACGTTCTATACCGAGGTGGCCTTGCGGATTGTCACGACGGCCAGCACGCAGGAAGTTACAGCGCACCAGGTGTTGGATGAACCCGTCCCTGCTGGCGTGTGGAAGCAATTGAGCGTGCCCAGGGATCTATGCGAGGCTGGGCGCGAACTGGGC
>JAAYXX010000594.1 GCA_012515695.1 Chloroflexota bacterium | reverse complement strand
GGGCGTACTTTGATAGCCTGTTCAACGAGAACACGGCCAAGCTGTCGGCCAAGGCGTTCCTGGCTACCGAGCAGCGCATCCCTGGCCTGGGGAACGGCGTCTTGCAGGATATCCTCTGGACAGCGCGCATCCATCCCAAGCGCAAGATGGCCGACCTGTCGAGCGCAGAGATTGACGCCATGTATGCCGCCGTGAAATCGGTGCTCAGGGCGATGGCCGACCGGGGTGGGCGCGATGTCGAAAAAGACTTGTTCGGGCAGCCGGGCGGCTATACCACCATCTTGAGCAAGAACACCGTGGGCACGCCCTGCCCCGTCTGCGGCGAGGGCATCCAGAAAGAGCCTTACCTGGGCGGCGCGATCTACTACTGTCTGGGCTGTCAAAAGCTGTAGGACTAACAGCCACTAGATGGCGGGCTTTTGGGGGCTGTCCAGGATGATGGGCGTAACTCTCATCATCCTGACAGTCTCCCCCGCAAATTGACAAACTGCCATAACCCTGCTACTTTACGCCAACCGGCGAGAGTAGCACCGAACGGATTGAGAGACAGGTTGCCCAGTTGGGGGAGCAGCACGAACCCCCAATAAGGGTTTTTACAAGATAGCAGGGCACAAGCACTCCTGGATGACCAGGTGTGAGCTTGTTTGTATAATGATATCATCGCCCCTTTGCAAAAAGGGATGGTTTTCCCCAGTTTACCTCGCATGGCTGTCTGAAAGGTTGGCGCTTCTACGAGGGATACGAGGCACGCGATGATGTGGGCACAGGGTTCGATGATCTGGCCCACGGGATCGATCCCACCGAGCAGATTGTGCAAATTCTGACAAGCTGCGCTTTTACTTTTTGGACCTTCCCGCCTTGGAGCCAAACCACGATCCCATGTATTTGTACTACAATAGAATAGAGCTGCTCTACCCGGAAGGGTTCGGGGGGCTGGACGCGCGCGCGCCATCAAAGTGGCTTTGGCCCTCTAGCTCCCACACCTGGGCTTTGCTTGCGAACAAGGAGCCAGGTGGCACCACTGAACAGGAGGAAGTAATAACCACGTCGTATTGATGCTGTAGCACGTCCGAATAATCATCGCTGAAGGAGAAGCAACCGATCATGGAATCGAACATACCGAATACTTTGCCAGAGCTTGGCGCGATCTTTGGCCCGACAGGCAAGCCGCCCGAGCACCTGACCGTGCTTGACATTCGCCACATGGGCTTTGACAGGCGTCTCACGGCGGGCTGTCTGCAAGGTCTGGTCAACCGCCAGCAGCCCCGCGTGCTCCTCGTCTATGAGGACCCCGTTGACCGCTTCTGGCTGGAGACCTATTGCTCGCGGTACGGGCTGACTTCTGACGAGGTGAACGACCTGGCCTCGCTGGCGGCGCCGTTTGCAGACGAGATAGATGGTCTCGTGATCTATGATGACGAGATGTTGCACTCGGCGAACGTCGCGCAGACGTTCGGAAGCCTGCACAACCTGGTGCCGGTTTCTCCCGCCCAGGCCAAGGTGCTGGAGAGCGTCGGCTATCGCGTGCGGGAAGACTTTCGAGGGCGCTGGAAGAACCGGCTGGAGGCCTATCGGTGGGCGGTGCGCGAGCTTTTGCCTCACACCAACCGGCATCTCTTTGGCAGTCTGGACCTTGACTCGCCGCGCAATGCGGTGCACCAGGTCCGCGACTACCTCGTAGCCAAGCAAGCCTTTACGTTCGACCTCTCCACCCGCATGCGCGACAGGGAAGAGGTAGAGCTGTGGGATGAGATCGTGGATACTGCCGAGTATCCCGGCATTCTCATGGGCTGGCACTCTGGCCGCTCTAGCGAGTCGGAGTATGTCACGCGGGCCGCTGCTCACGGGCTGAGTGTGATCTGCTCTTTTTGCGCTGAGAACCTGACGGTGCACAATGCGATTCCTGCGCCGCAGACCTATAAACAAAAGCCCCCCAAATACTGGCCGACGCTCCAGGAAAAGGTGTATGTCGTGTTCACCTACACCGACGGGGACAACATCAGTGTGATGTGCCGGTTCATGGCTGGGCAGTGGCGAGACAGTAACCAGGGCAAGATTCCCTTCACCTGGGAGATTCTGCCCCTTGCCATCCACCTGGCCCCCGGAGTGGTCGAGCAGTATTTCAAGCAAGCCACGGAGAACGATTACTTTATCGCCGGTCCTTCTGGCTTCACGTATACCTATCCGAGCGCGCACGCCCGGCTTGAGGACCATCTCGCGCTTACCAATCTCTACGGCAAGGCCGTTGATCTGCGGTCCATGTTCGTTATGGACTGGAACCCGCGGCTGTCGTTCCGTGAGCTAGAAGACCCGCAACTGCCGGAAAGGCTCGCCCGTGGGATAGATGACCCCATCGGCTTTACCCACAACTATAGCGGTGTCTATGGTCGCCCCACCTCTACCGGCGACATTCCCACCGTGTTTGCTGGCCCGAATGGCGATGTGCCCTATATCAATTCGGATGTCTACGTCAGCGGGCATGGCTCCGATATCTACGCTGCGCTAACGCGCTATGCCAAAGCCTGCGACTGGCGGCCTTTGTTCATCTGTGTGCGCGCCCGCGATAATACAGAGGTTACCGAAGTTCGGCGGGCCATCGAGATGCTGGACCCGGAAAAGTTCGAGGTGCTGCGGCTGGACCAGTTCATGGGCCTGTTGCGCGAGGCGCATGCCAAGGGGCTGTACAAGAATACCTCACCATCCAAAAAGAAAATGCTCACCGAAGCCGCGAAGGATGCCGCGGCGGAATGGTGGAAGCGACACCGCGCGGCCCTCGAAGGGCTGAAGCCCCTCCTCGATCTGGATGCTGAGGCGATTCTCGAGCGGATCAACACGCCGAACGTCTACTTCCCGTCGTCGGTAGTCGGGGACTATGTCGCGTGGGAGGCCGTCGAGGCGACCTTCCGGCTCGTGCGCGCCGCGCTCTTCCAGCTTGGGGTATACGCTGGCCTCCGCGATGAAGCGGTGCGGCAGTTCACCGCCGCTTATGCGCACATCGAGGACATCCAGGTTGCTGAAGACGCCCTGAGCATCTGGCAGGAATGGGAAAAGCAGCCCAACGAGCTAGAGGCGGCAAAAGCGCTTGCCCGGCGCATCCTGGCCCTGTCGGAGCGCTTTGTGCCGGTGCTGGCCCCGGGCGAATCCAACTGAGCGCCTTTGGGCAACAGGCGTCTTGCATAATCTATAACCTGTGGAAAGGAGCCTCGATCTTGGTCGAGGCTCCTTTCTCGTTCCAGCCCTCTCCGCGCACTATTCCAGGTTGCCCATCGCTTTGGACAGCCTCCTCGTCGGGGCGTCCTGACACACCCGACTGTTGTGGATATAATCGTGTCGTGGAATGGTGTTGGTCCTCCGCCTGACGTACAGGCAGGCGATAGGATAGAGGGAAATCGGTGGATGAAAAGACGCGAGACGCGCCCCCCGACGTCGCAGGGGAGCACAGACGACGCGCCGCCCGCACCCGACATCCCGGTTCTGTCACGCCACGAAGAGCGCGGCGTGAGCTTTGAGCGCATCGTCTTTTTCAGCGATGCCGTATTTGCGATTGCCATTACCCTGCTGATCATTGCCGTCAGGCCCCCCCGGTTGGCTACGGAAGCCATTGATGAGGAACTGATCCATCACCTGCTGGGCCTTGGGCATGAACTCTTGGGGTATGTGATCGGGTTCAGCATTATCGGGACGTATTGGGTGGCACACCATAGCCTGTTCGACTATATCCAGGACTATGACCGAACCCTGATCTGGCTGAATATGCTGTTCCTGCTGTTCATTGCGTTCTCTCCGCTCCCCACGGCCATCGTTGCCGAATACGAGTTCAGCCGCCTGGCGCAGTTGTTCTTTGCCCTGAGTGTGGTGGCAACCGGCGTTATCAAGGTGCTCCTGTGGCTCTACGCTTCCCACCACCACCGCTTGATCCCGGCGACGATGACAGACCAGGAGATACGCCGGGTCACCTGGCGCGCCGCGCTCACGCCGCTGGTCTTTGTGCTGTCTATCCCGCTGATCTTTGTGCTGCCGACCTTTTCTATTATCATCTGGGCGGCCATACCCCTGCTGCACGTACTTATCGGGCGTCGCATCTGAAGCAACCCGCCCCGACGCTGGCGGATAGTGATTTTAGCGATATTAACGATTTTTGTTCAAAAACATTTGACATACATTTCGAAATGTGGTATTATTGTTGTTGCAGAACCCTGAGAGGTTAAAGACACTTTTCGTTAGGTTCGCCACCGCAAGTCGGGAAGACGGTCAGCGGGTTGGTGAGTACAAGGCTCATCAGGCCGTGAGTTGGCGGAAAGAATGGTACAGATTCTGTTGGGCATAAGGGGAAACCCGAAAGCCTGATGGAAAACGGCCATTCGGAAAGCCAATCAGTAATTCAGGGAAACCTGGATGAAGGGACCGGAAAAACGACTGGTTGGGAAGAGATCTCCACAGGGAGGCCCTTTCCAAAGGACAGAGGCGACAACTCTGTCTGTAGGAGAGATCGCACCCTCAGGAGGGATTCCGGCTAAGGAGCGAGTCGAAGGAAAGTGATCCGAGGTCACTTGGGGTTCTGCACTTTTT
>JAAYXX010000593.1 GCA_012515695.1 Chloroflexota bacterium | reverse complement strand
GGGGAGCGCGGGCGAATGTCGCCGAGACGCCAGAGCGGGCGGCCATCTCGCGGCGAGCGTCGTTGGGTTCGACGACGATCACCTCATAGGCGGCCAGGCGCGCGTTCTGCGCCCCCAGGTAGCCCACCGGCCCGGCCCCCATGACCATGACCCGATCGCCGGGGCGCGCTGTGGTGGTCATTATCGTGGTCATCGTCACGCCCATCAGGCGCGCAATGACGGCGTTTTCGGGCGGTAGCCCTTTCGGCAGGCGCACTACCCGGCTGGCTTGCTGCTGCTGGACGCTCTGGTGGCGGCCCATGCAAAAGACCTGGTCGCCCACGGCGATATCGCTCACATCGGGGCCGACCTCCTCCACCTGAAAGACAGCCGCGTAGCCTGGATAGGCGGGAAAGTGCGCGCCCGTATAGGCCCAAGCCAATTCGGTGCCGGGACTGATCAACGTGTAGAGCGTGTGGCCGCGCACCTGAGTGCGGCCCAGTTCGGGCAGCGGCTCTAGCGGGACCAGCTCGGCTTGCTCGCGTGCGGTGACGGCAACGGCCCACTCGCTCATAGGTTCACCCCCTCTTGTGCGGCGACCTGGCGCACATAGGCGGCCGCCAGATCATAGTCTTGCTCGGTGGGCAGATGCTCCAGCATCAAGGGGAGGTCCGGCTCCAGCCGGTTGAGCTGGCGCAGGAAGGTGCGATAGTCCAGATTGCCCAGACCGGCGCGCACCTCGTCGAGGTGGGTGGTCAGTCTGTCCGCCAGCAGGATGTCTTTGGCGTGACAAGATTTGATATAGGGGCCGAGCTTGTCCACAAACTCGGTCATCAGCGCGCCGTTTGCATAGTAGCGTTGGGGGCTACAGATCAGGTTCACCGGATCGAAATGCACTGCAAAGGCCGGGCGGTCAATGGCACGCAGCAGTTGCACATAGCTATCCGTCGAGTCGGGGTACATCCAGGGCATGGTTTCCAGCGTATAGAAGGCGCGGCGGGGCTTGACCGCATCTATGATCTGACGGGTGACCTGCACGATCATGTCCAGGGTCTCTTCGGTCAGGTTGAGCGGATGGTGACCGTCCCACAGTTCGCCCAGTGAGCCGGATATGTTCACAGCGCAACGCGCTCCCAGCCGCTCCGCCAGATCGAGGCTGCGCTGGCATCGCTCGATAGCAGCGTTGCGGATATCCTCAGAAGGACTCAGGGGGTTGCTCCAAGCGCCGACTTCGGAGATGGTGATGTTGGCCTGTTTGGCGGCAAGGGCGTATGCTTGCACCGTGACGTCGTCGGCATCCAGTCCGACGGGGGCATAGGCAGCCCGATAGCCCTTCTCTTGCAGGGCTTGAACCCAGGCTGCCGGGTCGTGATATTCGCGGAACAAAGGCGCGCCGAGTCTCATGTTGTCCTCCTTCCGGCTTGAGCTATGCCGGAGTGCTTGGTCGTGGCCTCATTATGGGCGGAACCGTCGCCCAGGGCAAGTGGAATATCGGGGTATCGCGTGGCTGCAAGGAATCACCTGGCCCGGCGATGACAGGTAGCGCGCCCATTAGCACTATACTGCAATGGGGACTATAATCACGAACCGTTGACGGGTGCTGCTATTGTGATGTTGTATGCCAGCGCCGCCGCTTGCCAGTGCCCTGCCGAAAGTGATGCGTAACTGCCATGTGGCCTTGACGCTGAGAGGCGTTGGGGCGAAAGTATGAGGGAACAGCCACGGGGACCGGGCACCGAGCCTACTATCACAAGGAGATGCTCCTACTATGGTTACTGAAGACACCGATACACAGGGCTTGCGGGATCTGTTTCTCCTGCGACCCGGCACAATATACCTGAACAACGGCTCTTTCGGTGCTTGCCCGCTGCCTGTTTTCGAAGCCTGGCAGCATTTCCAGTTCGATTTGGAGTCTCATCCGGGCGCGTTCCTGGGGCGCTGTTACAGCAAGCTGCTACCTGAAGGGCGGGAACGGTTGGGCGCGTACCTGGGGGCGGATGCGTCCGAGTTGGTGTTCGTTGTCAACGCGACGATGGGCGTGAACATTGTCGGGCGCTCGGTGGCGCTGGAGCCGGGCGATGAAGTGCTGACCACGGACCAGGAATATAGCAACCTGGATCAGGCATGGGAGTTTTTGTGCAGCAAGCGCGGGGCCAAATACATCCACCAGAAGGTGCAATTGCCGGTAGAGTCTGCGGATGATGTAGTGGAGGCGGTCTGGTCGGGCGTTACAGATCGGACCAAGGTGCTCTATCTGAGCCATATTACGTCCACGACGGCGCTGATCCTGCCGATCAAGCAATTGATCCAGCGGGCACGTGAGCGGGGCATTATCACGCTGATTGATGGCGCGCACGCGCCGGGGCAGATTGACCTGGATATGCACGATCTGGGATGCGATTTCTACACGGGAAACTGTCACAAGTGGATGCTGACGCCCAAGGGGTCGGCGTTTTTGTATGCGCGCCGAGAGATGCACCATCTAGTCGAGCCGCTGGTTGTTAGCGGGGGCTGGCGCGGCTGGGAGAACCGCAACACCTTTATCGAGGAGCAGCAGTATCAGGGGACGCGTGACGTATCGCCGTTCCTGGCGGTTCCAGTGGCCATTGACTTTATGGAAGACCATGACTGGCTCAGTGTGCGGCAGCGATGCCGGGAGTTGATCCGCTACGCCCGCCAGGAGATTGGCGCGATGGTGGGGGTGCCGCCAGTTTGCCCCGATTCGCCCGAGTGGTTCTCGCAGATCAACACCATCCCCTTGCCGAAGGGGGACTATCAGGCGCTGGGCAGGCTGCTGCGCGAGCGCCATATCGAAATCCCGGTGACGGGTCACGATGGCAACCGCTTCCTGCGGCTGTCTGTACAGGGGTACAACAGCAAGGCTGATATTGATGCGTTGATCGGCACCGTGCGTGATTGGATGGCCGAGGCGGCCACAGGCGAAGAACAGGCAGCCTGTTAGCCTTTCCGGCGTGGCGGCTGTTGGCCTGGCACGCGCCCCCACCTTTGGGTCGGGGGCGCGTGCTGTTTTGTGGGAAAACGCGGCTGCCGGAACCCCATCCAGCTTGGGCGCGTCTGTAATCAGGCGGGAAGTCCGTAATGCTGACAGGCGGCATCCGAAAAGGACAGCCGCCAGATTGCGAACCCGTGTGACCAAACGCCCGCGCCGATTGTCACATATAGTAGAGCAGCATAATGGGCGCGTTTGGGGCGATGGATGTTGGAAGCGACAGGACGCGGGGCTGCCAGGCGGGGGATTCCCAGCGTGTTGAGGCAAGACAGGTGTATTCAGGGAGATGGGATGGTTGTTGACGCGGTAGCAGATGACGCAGCGATGGAAGGGGTGATTGCGCTCTTTGAGGCGCACCACGCCGAGGTCTATGCTTACCTGTATCACATGGTGGGGAACCAACAATGGGCGCAAGACCTCGTACAGGAGGCGTTTGTGAATGTGTTAAAGGCGCGACGCTCTCTTGCTGACGTTTGCAATCCGCGAGCATGGCTGTATCGCATCGCCACAAACTGTGCTCTGAACGCGCTGAAGCGGCGGCGGCGTTTCGCCTGGCTGCCGTGGCAGGCTGTTGATAGGGAGGCCCGTGGGCAGTCGGATATGGCGGAGAACGCGCTGCGCGCCAATATGGTACAGGCAGCGCTGGCGGCGTTGTCGCCCGACCTGCGAGCGCCTTTACTGCTATACGCTCACTATGGGTTGAGCGTTGCCGAGGTTGCCCAGGCGTTGCATGTGAGCGAAGGGGCGGTCAAGATGCGCTTGCTGCGGGCGCGCAAGCAGTTCCGGCAGGTGTACGAGGAGGGGGGCGGGCAATGAACCATACGCGCTGGGAAAAGCTGCTGGCCGTCTACCGCGATCTCGATCCGCAAGAGCAGGCGCGGGTGGACGCGCATGTGCGCGGCTGTCGGCGCTGCGCAGAAGCCTTGAACGCATACCGGGCGATGGACGATGATCTGAAAAGCCTGCGAGACCCCGCACCCAACAGCGGGCTGCGGCGGTGGTTCCACGCCAGGGTGACAATGGAGCGACAGGAGGGATGGATGATGCAAGAGCAGCGAACGAGCCGACCTAAACGGTTCGCGGAAGTGGGGCTGATTGTGGCGCTGTCGTTGGTGGCGCTGCTGCTGGTGCGCTTTGTGCTGCCGACCCTGTCGTCGCGGGAGGTGCGTCCGGCGGGTGAGTCCGCCGTCACCGGCACGCTGACGCCAGAACCGACCCCCACATTGAGCACACCCGGCCCAGGCGTGGCGGACATTCTGGCGAACCCGCCCGCCGCTGGCGAGCGCATCGAGCTGGACGCCTACTTTAGCGGGGCGGGCAGCCTGATGTTGCGTGGCGGCCCGCGCCCGCCGGAGGACGAGGTGTTGTGCCCGATAAACTGGAGCGCGGCGCTGACAGACCGGCCTCTTACGGCTGTGCTGGCGGTGCTCAACGGCAGGCGCTCGAACGTGCTGCCGGAGGGGGAAACGTGGCTGGTGGCGGTGACACCGGAGCAAATGCAGCCGGGCGTGCGATCCCAGCCGCAGCTCCCGTACCATGCGCGGCTCAAAGGGTATTTGGGCGAGCCTGCCTACGGTGACTGCGCGGACGCTGCGCGCATTTTCGTGGTGGAGGAAGTGGTGGAGGTCTATCAAGAGAACCCGCCCGAGGCCTCGGACGCGCAAATACTGGAGAGCTATGCCACGTGGCCGCGATATCATGACGCTGCTTTGGGGTACAGTCTGCCCTATCCGCCCGAATGGGAGATAGAGCAGTTGGGTGATAATGCCATTTCGATCTACCCGCCGGAGTGGCCCGGCTATGCGGTGGTCGAGCGCGTGCACGAGGGGGAGACGCATTACGACCAGTATGATCCAGCGGCGGCGCCACCGCTGTTGCAGGGCGTTGGGTGGACCACGTTCCAGCAAGGGTTGGCATTTGATGGTGCGGTAGATAGCCAACATTTGGCAGGATATGCCGTGGAACGCAATGCCCAACCCGGCGAACAGAACATCTCGGTGTTGTTGAACGGACAGGGGCGCACCTATGAACTGAGCCTGCGCTATCCATTGGGGTTTGCCACTCAGCAATCCTTATTGATTGCCTGCTCCTTGATGGTGGAGGGTTTTAGGCTGGATCAATTGCCGGAGCCATCGCCGACACCACCGGTAAAGCAGGAATTGGGCCAAGGGCCGTTCTTGAGCCGGGAGGAGGTGCTGGCGCGGGTGCGCCAAGAGCGCGGGGAGGCGATTGAACTGTTGGATGCCTGGCTGGT
>JAAYXX010000592.1 GCA_012515695.1 Chloroflexota bacterium | reverse complement strand
TGCCAAGCGCCTCGCCAGCGATGTGCGCGCCGTCTCTATTGTCACCTCGCCGGAGCAACGCGAGCGCCTGTCGCACTGCTGGAATCGCGTGCCCGGTATCACCGACGGCGTGCAGTTTGTGCCCGTCGAATACGACTATCGTAACATTCTGGAGCCCCTCATCCAATACATCGAAAAGGTCAACCAGATCGAGTTTCCCAATCAGTTGACCACCGTCGTAGTGCCCGAGTTCATCCCGGAATACCGCATCGCCCGGTTCATGCACAGCCGTACCGCCGAACGCTTGCGTAACCGCCTGACACACCATCCGGGGATCGTCATCATCCAAGTGCCCTATCACATCCGACGATCGCCCGGATATACTCCCTAATCCACTCTACTCTATCATAGGAGGCCAAGCATGACTCGCACATTAGCCATCGAGATCATCACCACCGAATCGTTTGCATCATTCGGGACCGTCGTAGACTGGACCCCGGAACTAGAGGAATCGGGGCGCGGTTTCCATATCCTGGTGCGCTCGGAAGAACCCACCGGCTGGCGACTGGCTATGCTCAAAGTGGCCGCCCGCCAGACCGACCGCCTGGAGAACCACCCCAGCACAGAAGAGCTATTCGCGCCAGTGCAGGGGCAGTCCATCCTGCTCGTGGCCGAGCGCGGCCCCTTTGACCCGGCGGGCGTCCATGCCTTTTTGCTCAACCGCCCCGTGTCCGTCGCGCCCGGCGTCTGGCATGGCTGCCTGGCCCTATCGGATTACGCCACCGTCCTGATCGCCGAGAACCTGGAAGTAACCAGCGAATACGCCAGAATGGACGAGGCAGTCCATTCGAGCCTTTCGTAGCCGCCATTCCCCTACTCGTCCACCCAAAGCCGCTCGAAGCCGAGCGGCTTCTAGCCGGGCGCCCCGTCGGTGGGGGTGAGGGGGCGCTGCCCCCTCCACTTGGCTTTCCGCTGCCTTTGCGCTAACATGCCCGCATCTGACCCACTAACGCGCACGAGGGGGTGTTATGACAATCCTGTCTGCCGTGGCCCTGTTGATCCTGGTGCTAGACCCACTGGGAAACGTGCCCCTGTTCCTGGCCGCCCTACGTAACGTCCCCCACCCGCGTCATCGCGCCATCATCCTGCGCGAGTTGCTGATTGCCCTGGGCGTGTTGATTGTCTTTTTGTTCGGCGGCCCCTATATCCTGCGAATCCTGCAGGTGTCCCAGTCTTCCCTGGGCATCGCAGGAGGCATCATCCTGCTGATCATCTCCCTGAACATGATCTTCCCCGGCGCCAAGGGCACCTTTGGCGAGACTGACGAAGAGCCGTTCATCGTGCCCCTGGCGATCCCCCTGATCGCCGGTCCGTCCGCGCTAACTACCCTCATCCTGCTCATGGCCGAGGCCCCGGCAATGTGGCTGTCCTGGCTGGCGGCCCTGCTGTTGGCCTGGTTCGTGACCGGCCTCATCCTCCTGTTCTCCGACGTGATTGGGCGTGTGTTGGGCGAACGCGGCACAATGGCCATCGAGCGATTGATGG
>JAAYXX010000591.1 GCA_012515695.1 Chloroflexota bacterium | reverse complement strand
GATGCCGTGGCGGTGGAGATGACCACCAATACCTGGGAAGTATACGACCTGCTCCTGCCCCATGTCCACTCGGTCACGGTGGTGCACCCGCCGCACGTCGCGCTGATCGTTCGCGCCCAGGTCAAGACCGACCGCAAGGCCGCGCTGGCGTTGGCCCAACTGCACGCCGCCGGGCCGCTGGTAGGGATCTGGGTCCCGCCCAACGAGGTGCGCGACGCTCGCGCCCTGATGGCACAACGTGCCAAGATGGTGCGCCTGGCCACCACGGCCAAGAACCGCTTACACTCGACGCTGCACCGCCATCACTTTGCCGCGCCCGAGACTAGCCTGCCCTTCTCTCCCAAGCACCAGGAGTTCTGGCTCAACCTGCCCGTATCCGCAGCAGAGCGGGCCGTCATCTTGTGTGACTGGGAGACCGTCCAGTTTGCCCAGCATCAGAAGGAACTGCTGGAAGCCGGGATCGCCCAGGTCGTGGCGGACGACCCGCGCGTGCCCCTGCTGGTGCAGTTGCCCGGTATCGGCCTGATCGGCGCGGCCACCCTGTTGGCTGCCATCGGCGACATCCGGCGCTTCCCCAGCGCGGAACAATTGGTGGGCTACGCCGGTTTGGGGGCGCGCGTGCATGACAGCGGCCACCTGCATCAGAGCGGGCGGATCACCAAGGCCGGACGTAAGGACATCCGCTACACACTGGTCGAAGCGGCCCGCCATGCCGTGCGGTCGCACCCTCATTGGAAGGCCGAACTGGCCCGGCTGGAGCCGCGTCTGGGCATGCCCAAAGCCATCGTAGCCATTGCGCGCAAGCTGCTCGTCGCCATCTGGCACGTGCTGACGAACGAGGAAGCAGATCGCTTTGCCCAACCGGTGCAGGTTGCCTGTGCCCTCTTTGCCCATGCCTATCGTCTGGGCATTCCCAACCTGCCAGAAGGCCAGAGCGCACTGGAGTATACCCGTGCGAACCTTGACCGGCTCAAGCTGGGGCGGGAGTTGACGCATATCCCTTGGGGGAGTAAGCAGTTCAAGTTGCCACCGTCCAGCTTAGCTAGCTAACACAGCCACCCCGTGGGGTAGATTACCTTACACCTTGTGAAACGTCTCTACGGCAGAGTAGTCACAGCGTTGCATACGTCGCCCTCGCGTGCGACCGATGCCCGGCGCCTACCTTGCTGGCGTCCAGGATCAGCTATACCGAGTCGGTAGTAGCCGCCTGAGCCAGCAAGGACTGAGCGCACGGCGCATACTAGGTGCGGGGATCAAAAGCCAGGTTGTTCAAGAACCGGCGGAACCGCCGGGCGATGGAGGTCAGACGGACCTCCAAAGGCAACTTGGCGGCCATCTCCTGCAGATGCACGGAGTGGCTGAGATACATCCCGAACAGCATCCCAGGTGAGATTCCGCAAACGGGTGACCCGCTCGGTGGGCCATAGTTTTCGGATCTCCTGAAACCAGGTATGATAGAGCTTGGGGGCTGATATGGCATTCCTCCTCGCAAAGTTGGTTTGGTAACCATACTTTACTCGGAGGGCTTGTTTTATCAGTTCCCCCTTTTCTCAACCTGTTCGGTAGCTAGAACCTGCCAAGTCCGCTTTCCCGTTCACATTAATGATAGGTACACCTAGCGCAAAAACTTCGGGTCAGCCTCCCACGATCCTCAGAATG